>CAYFFH010000165.1:0-6835 GCA_964342175.1 uncultured Enterobacteriaceae bacterium
AAGACCAGCGCAGTTGGATTTAGCAAAATTGTTGGCGCGCCCGACAGGATTCGAACCTGTGACCCCTGCCTTCGGAGGGCAGTACTCTATCCAACTGAGCTACGGGCGCGGTGCGAGCATTACGATACAAGCTATTCACGGGTAGGGGAATTCCTTATGGCGTTCTCTAGCTGTCTAGTGCATCACGGCGATTCGGCTATAATGCACGGAAGACGCCTATAGTGAAGTCGTCAAGAATTAAAAAACCTATCGAACACCCCAAGGTCAGGAATTCAGTATGGGCGAAGCGCAGAAAAGTAAACTTGTTCGTGATACGGCCGTGGTTGTGGGCCTGCTCCTGGGTGCTGGCTTCCTCGCATTTATATTGGCCTGGATTATTTTTGGCAAACCTAACATTGACGATTCCGACGAAACCGTCGCGAAGCGCATGGCTCCGATCGGCACCGCCAATATTGGCGATCCCTTCTTGCTTGATGATGGCGCACTTTTGCTATCCAACTCCACGACAGCAGTAACAGCACCTACAACAAAAGCGACTGCGGCGGCACCTACACCTGCAGACCCGGGTAAGGCGGCCTATGAGAAGATTTGTTTCGCGTGTCACGACGCAGGGGTAGGCGGTGCGCCAAAAAGCGGCGTTCTGAGCTCCTGGGGCAACCGGCTTGAGAAGGGTTCGGAAATGCTAGTTATCAATGCGATCAATGGATTTACTGGTGAAATGGGAATTATGCCTCCAAAGGGCGGTTTGCCGTCCCTTTCGGATGATGAGGTTCGATCCGCGGTCACATACATGCTCGCGACGATAGAAGGGAGCCAGTTGGACGACGCGTCGGCCCCAGCTACAGATACAAATATTGAGTCAGCCCCCATAGAAATCGCGCTTACTCCGGCGCCACCGGTAACCGCAGCGCCCGTCGTAGTGGATGATGGACGCGGCAAAGAGGTCTACGACTCAGCTTGTTTTATCTGCCATGCAACCGGCGTCGCTGGAGCACCCAAACTTGGTGATATCGCTAACTGGGCTCCACGCATCAATCAAGGAATGGAACTCCTATACTCGCGCGCAGTTAAAGGCTTTATGGGTGAATCTGGACTAATGCCGCCAAAGGGTGGGCGCATGGATTTTTCGGATGAAGACGTCAACGCTGCGGTTGACTATATGGTCATCGAGAGCCAATAAAGTAAACCACAGTCCAACCCAATCAATTTTTCGCGCGATTAAAATATTGGCGATAGGCATTTTCGGTAACTTCGTCCCAGGCGGAGAACATCTCCCGGAAAGCTTCATAGCTTTCGCTCACATTGCGAAAATTCTTGTCCTTTGCAGCTTCCTCACCTAATGCCTCCTTAGCGCTTTGATGCAGTGCCGCGAGTACTTCTTGAGGGAATTCGACCATTTCGACGTGATCAGATTCTTGTAACGATTGGTAAGCCTTCGCATTACCCACTTCCATTCCGCTATATAGTTCTACCCCAGTCGCAATTGCCGCGTGATTTATGATCAACTGAAGGTGGCTTGGTAGTGTCTCCCAGGCAGTCTTGTTGACTATCAATTCGAGCTGGGCGCTGGGTTCTTGCCAGCCGGGGTAGTAATAGTATTTCGCCGCTCTATCCAAACCAAAGCGGACATCGTGCAGCGGCCCTACCCATTCCGTCGCATCGATGGTGCCACGTTCAAGTGCGGTATAAACCTCTCCGCCGGAAAGCAAAATAGGATTGCCACCCGCAGCGGCCAACGCCTTCCCGCCAAGGCCAGGAATTCGCATCTTCAAACCAGCTAAGTCCTGCGCTGAATCTACCCGCTTATTAAACCAGCCCCCCATCTGAGTGCCCGTATTACCCATCGGGATCGGGAACAAATCGAATGGCGCATATAGTTCACGCCACAACTTCAGACCATCACCCCCATATAGCCACGCCATCATTCCGCGAGCACTTAGGCCAAAAGGAACGGCGGACATATACTGCGCCGCCGGTACCTTTCCAGCCCAATAATAGGCGGCACTGTGGCCCATCTGAACGGTTCTCCCATCAGCGACTGCATCGAAAACCTCAAGAGCCGGGATTAATTCGCCGCCGGCATACACTTGAATTGTCATTTGGCCACGGCTCATACTCTCGACGTTTCGGGCAAATTGCTTGACCGCCTTATCAATTACCGGGAGACCTGGTGGCCATGCCGAAACAAGCTTCCAGTTAAATGTATCATCCTCCAAAATGTCACTCGTCCCTTCTCCAGTATCATTAGTACATCCGACAAGAAACGCTAACAAAACAATCCACACAGCGTTGGACAAACGATAATATTTTACGTAGCCAAACATGCGCGCTCCTTTTCTTTGATACGACGGTTTCATAGGCTCACTAAAAGGCTTCGAGGCCCGCATAAGCGACCACTAACCATTTAATTCCGTCGTCTTCGAAATTGACCTGCACCCGTGCATTCTCACCGTTTCCTTCAAGATGCAGCACAACACCCTCACCGAAACTTTTATGTAAAACACGCTGACCAAGTATGAGACCTGTGTCGGATGGCGACAGCTCAACTCCGCCGCTGCCGATCCCATTAATCGGACCTCCGAGCCGCACCTCTCGTAAGAGTGTGGCTGGAATCTCTCGAATAAATCGCGACGGCTGAGGGTAGTAATCAGATCCGTGTAAGCGCCGAGACTCGGCGTGGCAAATCGTTAAATGGCGCATCGCCCGTGTGATGCCGACGTAGCATAAGCGCCGTTCCTCTTCTAGTTGACTAGCGTCTTCGCTGGAGCGCTGATGTGGGAACAATCCTTCTTCAACACCAACGAGAAAAACTTGCGGGAACTCAAGGCCTTTGGCCGAGTGTAAGGTCATTAACTGCACACTATCCTCGTTTGCACTAGCCTGACCTTCACCAGCCTCCAGGGCAGCATGACTCAGGAACGCAGCGACCAGCGGTATTTCCTCCGCATCCTCCGTTGGGGAAAAATCGCGCGCTGCCGTAACCAACTCCTCCAAATTTTCGATCCGGTCGAGACCGCGGTCACCTTTTTCTTTCTTATAATGATTGATCAAACCACCGTGCTCTATCACCGTCTTAATCATGTCGCCAAGCTCTTTCCCGTCGGTGGCGACCGACAAACGATCAATAAGGTTTTGGAAACGCTCTATCGCGCTCACCGAGCGGGCGCCGAGCCCTCGGGTAGCAACGATATGACGCGCTGATTCCCACAAGGTCATTTGCCCCAAACGCGCGGTATTGCGCAAAGCCTCGATGCTACGTTGCCCGATCCCACGAGTGGGCGTGTTTACAATTCTCTCGAAAGCGGAGTCATCGCCACGCGAATAGGCCAAACGCAAATAGGCCAACGTGTCTTTAATCTCTGCCCGTTCGTAAAACTTAAAACCACCATGCACGCGGTAGGGTATATCAGCTTGGCGAAGGGCATCTTCGAGCACACGGGACTGGGCGCTGACCCTATACAACACCGCGCATTCATCAAATCGTCCTCCTTGGTCGTGCCACTGATCCATGCGTTCGACAACGAACCTCGCTTCATCGACGTCGTTATAGGCCACATATAAGTTGATCGGCTCCCCTTTTTCACCATCGCTCCACAACTCCTTGCCTAGGCGGCTTGGGTTGTGTTCAATCAACGCATTAGCGGCTGCTAGAATATTACCGCTAGACCGGTAGTTCTGTTCCAGTCGGATAATTTCGTTATTCGGAAACTCACGCTGAAAACGCTGCATGTTTTCGATCTTAGCGCCGCGCCAACTATAGATTGATTGATCATCGTCGCCGACAACGAATAAGTTTCCTTGCCCACCAACTAGCTGCCGCAACCATCCGTATTGTAGGGCATTAGTGTCCTGAAACTCGTCTACCAGTACGTGCCGAAACCGTTCTTGATAATGACTTAAAAGCTCGGATCGCTCACTCCACAACTCATGGGCGCGCAGAAGCAATTCCGCGAAATCGACCAGCCCTGCACGCCCACAGGCTTCTTCATATGCTTGATAGACGTCGATCATGGTCCTAGACCTAGGGTCCCCACTGTCGTCAATATGCTTCGGCCGCAGGCCTTCATCTTTGCTCGCATTGATAAACCACTGCGACTCTTTTGCCGGCCAATCATCCTCGTCCAGACCCTTCGATCTTAATGTACGACGGATCACGCGCAACTGATCTTCGCTATCGATGATCTGGAAATTCTCGGGTAGGTTGGCTTCACGGGAATGCGCTCGCAGTAAGCGGTGCGCGATTCCGTGAAATGTACCAACCCACATACCGCCAACAGGCCGGCGTAACAAGCCTTCAATACGAAGTCGCATTTCAGCCGCAGCCTTGTTGGTGAAGGTTACAGCGAGAATGCCCTTAGGCCCCGCTTGACCGGTCTCGAGATACCAGGCGATCCGGTGCACCAACACCCGGGTTTTACCGCTCCCCGCGCCCGCCAGCACTAAAGAGTGAGGTGACGCGGATAACACCGCTTCACGCTGGGCGGCATTAAGTGGATCTAGGATAGCGTTTGCGGTCATTCAAAAAGATCGGCGTAGGGAAACAGTTAAGTAACTCATAACTAAGTCTGCCACAAGCGGCTATCGCACTAAGAATCCTCTACTTGGGTCACTATCGATGAAAACCATCGCTTGCCATAAAACCTGTGTTGCCAACATACTAAACCATGTTCCAGAGTTCGATAGGCAAGCGACCCAAATTTTCCTCTACACGATAACGTTCAGAAAACCCGAAGATCCTGCATTACTTTAAAAATCCGATACTATGATGAACGAAACTAACCGCTTGATAGAAGATACCATTAATGTTCTACAAGACGCGATCAACGGAGCGGTGAAGCTTGGGGCTAGCGCTGCCGAAGCGGCGGTAAGCACCGGTGGCGGGCTTTCCGTCACTGTTCGAAACGGTGAACTCGAGTCCATCGAACACCACGAGGATAAAGCGCTAAGCCTTAGTACCTACCGCGGTAAATCCAAAGGTACTGCGACCACCACCGATTTTTCGAAGCAGAGTATCGAAGACACCGTTGTTGCGGCTGACCGAATCGCGCAACTTGCGGAACCTGACCCGTATGCCGGTCTAATAGATTCAAAATACCTAGCTCAGGAAATCCCCGATCTAGACCTTGATCACCCGTGGAGCCTGGAGCCGGAATCAGCCGTCGAATTGGCAAAGCACTGCGACACAGCTGCCAGGGAATTTGACCCCGGAGTAAAACAGATTGATGATGTAAGCGTCGCCCAACACCGCGGTCTACGCGGCTACGCTTCTAGCGACGGTTTTGCTCACGCCTATCTTAGTTCTCGCCACAGTCTAAGCTGTGTTGTGGTCGGGAAAAGTGAAGGTGTTATGCAGCGGGGACATTGGTACACAGTTGCGCGTGACGCCAACGAGTTAGAAGCGCCGGAGTTCGTTGGGATTACCGCCGCGAAGCGAACGGTAGCGAAACTTGGTGCGCGGAAAATCCGGACTGAGAGGGCACCAGTTATATTTGAAGCCCCCATTGCCGGAGGCTTGATCGGCCATTTCATCAACGCCGTGTCCGGTGGAAATTTGTATCGAAAAGCGTCATTTCTTGTTGACAGCGTAGGCCAAACAATCTTCCCGGAGCACATCTCCATCATCGAACGTCCCCATATCCCGAGAGGACTTGGCAGCTCACCGTTCGATACTGAAGGTGCGAAAACGAGTGATCGAACATTGGTCGAAAATGGCGTTTTGACCGGTTATGTGCTGGGTAGCTACTCCGCTCGACGGCTTAATCTGGAACCGACGGGAAATGCAGGTGGAGTAAACAATCTCACCGTAAAGCACCAACCCCTCGGTTTCGATAAACTCGTCAAGAAAATGGACCGGGGCCTCATCGTTACGGATCTAATGGGATTCGGAATTAATTTGGTAACCGGTGACTATTCTCGGGGAGCTAGTGGCTTTTGGGTCGAAAATGGTGAGGCTGTCTACCCAGTAGAAGAAATAACTATCGCGGGCAACCTGGCGGATATGTTTAAACACATCGTTGCCTGTGCCGATGATGTCGACCTTAGAGGAAATATTCGCTGCGGCTCGATCTTGCTTGAATCACTGACCATCGCCGGATCTTAACGCCTCTATCGCATCACCCACGAAAATATATTTATACTAGCTCCCGAACAAACTGAATGAACCTATAAGAACAGGTGGGAGTCATACCCATGTTAATTAAACTCAGTGCTATCTTCCTGCTACTAATACAGGTTTTTATCTCGGCCAGCAGGGCCGGAGAGCAAGCATCATTATATTTTCTCTCTCCTGTTGATGGCGCGGCAGTAGACAACCCCGTAACAGTTTTTTTTGGCCTGAGCGGCCCCTACGTAATCGCCCCGGCAGGGGTTGTAAAAGAGTTCACCGGCCACCACCATTTATTGATCGACACGGAGTTACCCAATTTGGCGTTACCAATTCCAAACGACGAAAACCATCGTCACTTCGGCGGCGGTCAAACTGAAGTCGTATTGGAGCTTTCGCCGGGAGAACATCAGCTACAGTTACTGCTTGGCGATTTTGCGCATATTCCACATAAGCCGCCGGTCATATCAAAACCAATCAAAATAACCGTTAGAGAGTAGTATTTAACGAATCCGGAGCTCGTTCAGTTTTCGATTTCGCTAGTCTCCGTATCCTGTAATTCTGCGAGTCGAGCGTATACCCCATCGCGATTTAGTAATTCATTATGTGTGCCCGTTTCTACGATCCGACCCTCGTCGATCACGATAATTCGATCGACCGCTTCGACCGTTGATAATCGGTGCGCAATAATTAAGCTGGTGCGGCCACGAATTATTTGCGGGCGCGGCTCAC
>CAYFFH010000166.1:0-6833 GCA_964342175.1 uncultured Enterobacteriaceae bacterium
AGACTTGTCAGGCAGGATATGTTCAGTGTTGTCGTCCGGAGCGTCATATGAATAATCGGATCGGATGTTTATTATTTCTCACTCTTTTTTGTAGTGCTGTCGTCGCCGAACTTGCGGTCGAAACTCCGACCACCGCGCCTTTACCCGAGGCTTCGCCGCATTGGATGTGGGTCAGTGATCTCGTATTCAATGCAGCAGAGGGTGGAAAGGCTTTTCTAATAGATGGCGATTCGGGCCAAATGTTGGGAATGCTAAGTACTGGGTTTTTTTTCGCCTCAGCTTTGCATGACAGTGATTATCAAACGATTTACTCGCCTGAGATTTACATGAGTCGTGGTACGCGGGGTAAGCGCACCGACATTATTGCAGTTTATAACCCAAAAACGTTGGAACCTATTGATGAAATCATCATCCCACCAAAACGGTTGACCAGTGTTCCGGTGGTTGGGCACGCCGCCATATCGGAGGACGATCGATTTTTAGTCGTTTACAACTTTACCCCTGCACAATCGGTCAGCGTTGTCGACGCAAAAAATAGGGTGTTTATTCGTGAGGTCGAGACCCCCGGGTGTGCTGAAGTTTTTGCGGCGGGACCTAGGGCTTTCAACATGATTTGCGGCGATGGCACTATGCTGACGCTACGACTTGACGATACGGGTGATGTTACGAGTGTTCGTAGCAAGAAATTTTTCGACCCACAGGTAGATGTCATTGATGACAAGATGGCTCCTTACGGTACCTCATGGGCGTTTTTTACTCTGTCGGGCATGGTTCAAATGGTTAGCATGGAAGGCGGTATACCTGTGTTCGCAGAACCTTGGTCTTTGTTCAGCTCTCATGACTTAGCGGACGAATGGAAACTCGGCGGGTACCAATATGCGACAATTTGCGAAAGCACGGCTGAGCTCTATGTGCTCGTCCACCAGGGAGGACAATATACGCATAAGCAGCCGGGTGTGGATGTATGGGTCTATGATCTGAAGACAAACGTCCGCAAACGGAAGATTTCGCTTTCGCGCGCTGCGACCTCTATTTACGTTACTCAAGATGAGCAGACTCTAATGTTTACCGCTGATGCAGAGCACAGCGGAGTGCAGGTTTACGATGCGGAGACGGGCAAACACCTCCATGATGTAGAAGATCTTGCTGCGAATCCGATGTTGTTTTGGCCGGTTCGACTCTAACGGACAGAGACCCAGGAAGTGTACGTCCTAGACCCGATACCGATACTACTTTCCAATTATTGTATTGGGTGTCTGTTCCTATTTGGATGTTTCGATAAAGTGCGGGCGTTCGCGATGTTTCGCGCAACTCTTGACGACTACCAGTTGGTGCCGCCGGCACTCCTCAGCATGTCTGCAGTAATTGTTACTGTATTGGAGTTTGGGATCGGGGTTGGTGCATTCAGACCGACATTAGCGCCGCTCTCGATGTTCTGTGGTGCAGTCCTCCTACTAGTCTATTCTGCAGCGATCGGCGTCAATCTATCGCGAGGTCGGAATAACATAGATTGTGGCTGCACTGGCCCAGCTACGAGGCAGTTCATCAGCAAGTGGCTGGTACTGCGAAACTTTGGACTTATAGCGATCGCAATTACTGGAATGGTGACGACAAATCAACGGACGCTGTATGTGATTGATTTTGTACTTGTGGGTATTGCTTTGATTGGTGCTATGGTGCTCTATGCTGCTATTAATCAATTGTTGGCAAATGCTACGCGACTTGACGCTCTTAACTCATATTTGGAAGCAAGTTAATGGCAAATGCATTATTAGTTTCTAATGTAATATTGTGGGTACTCACGATTGGGCTGGTGGTCACCGTTTTCGCTCTTGCGCGCCAAGTTGGCGTTCTATACGAGCGAATCGCTCCGGCGGGAGCGTTAATGATCTCTCAGGGACCGTCCGTAGGTGAGGTGGCGCCGGAGTTCGTCCTGGAAACTTTGGAGGGCAATCTGTTAAGGCTTGGAGGTGTGCCAACCTCAAATAAGAGTACTCTAATATTTTTTCTGTCGCCGAATTGCCCGGTTTGTAATACCCTGATCCCCGTGTTGAAATCGATTGGGCGGAGTGAATCAAAATGGCTTGACATTGTGTTGGCGAGTGACGGTGTCGTCGAGAAGCAACGTGCATTTGTGAAGCAAAAAGAGCTCAATCAATTTCCATATATATTGTCCACTGAACTCGGGATGACTTACCAAGTGGCGAAGTTGCCGTTTGCGGTATTGATAGATGATAAAGGTGTTTTACGAGCTAAGGGATTAACCAATAATAGGGAACATCTGGAAAGTTTATTTGAAGCCATGGAGCTTGGCGTTGCGTCGCTTCAAGAATTTGTGTCCAAGCGGCAGGGTGTGGCATAAGGCGCAGCTGAGTTAGAGCTCCCCGGTATGGAGTTAATTTTCGAATAGGGGGTGGTAAGTATATGGGCTGGTTCGACTATCTCTCCGAACAAGGTGTGCGTGGCCTTGCTCGATATACGCCACGGCGCAGTTTTTTATCTCGCCTTGGTGCCTGTGTAGTTGGTGCCGCGACCATACCCGCTTTACCGGTCGCTCGGGCCGGAGGACATCGGGAACCGGCGCCAGATGAGACGGGGATTGTGGGTGAGCCTGGGGATCCTCAAACATGTGACTACTGGCGCTATTGTAGTATCGACGGATTTCTGTGTGCTTGCTGCGGCGGCACACAAAATTCATGTCCGCCGGGAACCGAGCCTTCGCCGATAACTTGGATAGGAACGTGTCGCAACCCGGCAGATGGAAAGGATTATATAATTTCCTATAACGATTGCTGTGGTAAAAGTGGATGCGGTCGTTGCTTTTGCAACTCGAACGAAGGAGATTCTCCGTTGCATCGGCCAGCCTTAGATAATGATATTAACTGGTGCCTTGGGACTAAGAGTAACGCATATCACTGTTCGATGGGTGTGGTAATAGGGGTTGCGACAGAGCCATTGCGCTAGGACGAAAAAAACCGCACATGCTTAGGTTTGCATCGGGAACGCTTGTTCTTATCGCAGTGCAATTCTTCGTTGCGGGACCTGCCATTGGCGGCAATACTGCACCAGTGAATTACATGCTGCATTGTCAGGGGTGCCATCGTCCTGATGGTGGTGGATACCTCGGCATCGTGCCTAACATGCGGAATCAGGTCGGATTGTTCCTACGATCTCGAGACGGTCGCGCTTTTCTTGTTCAAGTACCTGGAGTGTCCCAGTCTAGTCTTACTGACGCCCAACTTGCGGCGCTGATGAATTGGATGTTGCCGGAATTCGATCCGCTACATGTTGGACCCGATTTTCAGAGATTTACTGCCGACGAGGTGCGTGAATACCGTTCTACACCTATAATTGAATTGCGCGAGCGACGCCGTAAATTGTTGTCGCTGGAGCGCTAACTTTCCGACCTGCTGCGGTTCCGCGAGGCGGCTTATAGAGTGTGTTTGTGGCATCCGCTCCTACACCTTGAGCTGCACGATTCTTTAAATTGCCGTATAACCGCCATCAACGGGCATTGCCACTCCAGTGACGAACGACGAATACTCAGATAGTAACCATACTACCGCATCGGCTATTTCCCGTGGTTCACCGAAACGAGCCATCGGTTCTTGCGCCTCAAAGGAGCTACGCTCGAGCCCTGTATCGGCCATTAGGCGGTCCACCATAGGTGTGTCGATGACACCTGGGCAGATTGCATTGACTCGTATTTTTTTTCGCGCATATTCTAGTGCGACCGATTTAGTAAGCCCGATTACACCGTGTTTTGCTGCGCAGTATGCTGAACCACCACGCGCTCCAACGAGTCCTGCAACCGAGGCTGTATTGATGATAGTGCCACCTAAACCCTGGCTGACGAATTGTTCTATTTCCCGTTTGACACACAGCCACACGCCTTTCAGGTCAATCCTTATTGTGCGATCGAATTCGGCTTCAGACATTTTGAGAATATTTGTTGTGACACCTTCGATCCCTGCATTGTTAAATGCGCCGTCCAGCGTGCCGTGGGTATCGATAGTAGCCTCAATCATCGCGTCCACCGCAGCGGCATCGGTCACGTCTGTTTCAACAAACATTACGTTGCCTCCAGCCGTTTTAATTAAATCACAGGTCTTTTGCGCTTCTATTTTATTAATGTCGGCTATCACGACTGCAGCGCCTGCTTCGGCGCAGCGCACAGATGTAGCGCGCCCAATTCCAGTGCTACCGCCAGTGATAATGATTGTTTTTCCTTCTAACAAAGCTGTCATAGTCGATCCTCGTGGGATAATTTTCTAGCGTATTCGGGGATTTCTCGTCGGATCCCCGTGAATAATGCTGCGATCGCACATTTTTGTCTGGATTAATTTCTTAGCAATGCTGGTGTCTCGCAGCTGGGTTTATATCACCTGTGCTGACAACGATCTAGGTGGTCTGTGAGTGTGTGTACATCAGAAATTTTGTATAGTCTCGCGCTCTGGATTGAAGCTAGGGTAGTCGATCGATGAGAATGCTGAAGAGTGGTAGTACATACGATGAAGTTTATGACTCGTTTTCTTGGAATATCCCGGAACGTTACAACATCGCGAATGATGTTTGCGACCGCTGGGCAGATAACCCAGAAAGAGTCGCATTAATTTATGAAGATGGAGAAGGAGAGGTTCATACCTATAGCTTTGCCGAAGTAAAAAGATATGCCAACCAGTTTGCTAATACACTGAATTCTTGCGGACTAGTCCGAGGCGATCGGGTAACTCTTTTGCTAGCCCAGGATCCTGAATGCGCAATTGCACATGTTGGTTGTTTTAAAGCGGGAATCGTGTCGAGTCCGACCTCAGTCTTGTTTGGTCCTGACGCTATTATTTATCGGTTAAACGACTGCGGCGCCAAGGCCGTCGTTACTGACCTCGCTAATTACCCTAAAATTGCCGAGATTCGGGATCAGTGTCCGAGCGTTGAACATGTCTTCGTGGTTGATGGGGAGCCTGACGGGGCGGTCAATTTTTGGTCAGAGATAAAAAGCGCAAACGAGTCGTTTACTAACATTGACACCGCGGCCGATGACATCGCATGGATCAGCTACACTTCTGGAACAACCGGGATGCCAAAGGGCTCTGTGCAGCCGCATCGGATGATTCTTGGACATATGCCCAGTCTCGAATTTATTTATGATTTTTTTCCGCAAGATGATGACACGTTATGGTCGCCGGCAGATTGGGCATGGATGGCTGGACTGGCGGATATACTTTTGCCTGGTTGGTTTCATGGGCGAACTGTTGTCGCAACTGCAATGAAAGGATTCGATGCAGAGGAGGCATATCGAATTCTAGATCAGCACAAAGTTACCCTATCACTACTGACACCAACTATGTTGAAGCTAATGCGTCAGATTCCCAATGCACTCGAGCGTTACGACTTGAAATTGCGCGCTGTCTTGTCCGGTGGTGAGGCGGTTGGGAAAGAACTATTGGAGTGGGCCGATCGAGAATTGAATATAAAGATAAATGAGGCGTTTGGGCAGACCGAATGCAATGTGATCTTGGGTAATAACGGTAATGTTTTCCCGATAAAGCCAGGATCGATTGGACGACCGATGCCAGGAACAGTTTGTGCGATAGTCAATGACGATGGCCTTGTATTAGCTCCTGGTGAAGAAGGCCATATTGCATGTAAGCGGCCCCACCCCGTAATGTTACTCGAGTACTTGAATAAGGCCGAAGCAACACGGGAGAAATTCATAGGTGATTGGTTGATAACTGGGGATACTGGGCATGTAGACGAGGACGGTTATTTCTGGTTTCACGGACGTGCAGACGATGTTATTACCAGCTCTGGTTACCGTATCGGCCCTGGTGAGATTGAAGACGCTCTGCTAAAACATGACGCAGTGCAGATGGTGGCCGTTATCGGTGTGCCGGATCCAGTACGGACAGAAGTAGTCAAAGCTTTTGTTATACCAGTATCAGGAGTGACTCCCGATGAGGAGCTAATTAGTGAATTACGCGATTCGGTGCGTAGTCGTCTTGCCAAGCACGAAGTTCCAAAATTGATTGAATTTGTCGACTCGTTACCAATGACTACGACCGGAAAAATCATGCGTCGAGAATTGCGAGACCGTGAGAAAAAAAAGTAGAACGGATTGCAACCCCATGTCTGCGCTTTTATTAGCCCAGCAATCATAAAATAATAATTGCGGGGAGGCATGTGATTATTAGGTGAAAAGTTAAGGGATTACACCTTGCCTTGGAAGAGTTTACTTTGTGATCGGTCCAAAAGGAGCCCTAGTAACGCGATCAAAGACGCGATCAATGTTTACGATCCATTTCCAATCACGGCGATCGATTTCGATCCTAACAGTGAGCCTATTGCCATCTGGGGATGTAGTCAAACGTTCGGTAAGTTTCCCGCCGCCCTCAATTCTTGTTTCAAAATGAATGCTTGTGTTTTTCCAAAAAGCCAAGGTGAAGCCAATGTCTGTTTTAACGAGTTCGTCGCCCCGAGCCGTAAATACTCTACCGGCCGGATTTGGGATAATGCTACGTTCGTAACCATCTGCATAGACGATCAGATAGCCGTCTTCCACAGAAAGGATCTCTAGGTTTTGTGATTCCAATATTCGTTGCAGAGCTCCAGCATGCGCTAACTTTTTGCTATAACTGCGCTGTCTCCCTTCACTAGCGTACTCCCAATACCGCCGTTGGGTGCCGCTTAATGGACCTTTCTTTGCATCGGGACCGGCATATGTGGGCTTTTTCTTCCGTTTTACAACTCGAATTCCCTCAAGTTCTTTTGTCGGATGTCCCCTTACTTTTGGATCGAGTTCCCAAATTCCAGTGATTGGTGCTGGGTCGGCAGTT
>CAYFFH010000167.1:0-6817 GCA_964342175.1 uncultured Enterobacteriaceae bacterium
CAAGAGCTTTTCCAGGATTTTCTTGTTGCATTAAATGCTCGCCAACAAGCACTATATGAATTCCATGCAATCGTAGTCGGTCTAAATCTTTTGGCGATGAAATCCCAGACTCGCTAACAATTACACTTTTATCATCTACAACATCAGCCATTCGAATTGTGTGATTCAAATCTGTTTTCATAGTTTCAAGATTTCGATTGTTAATACCTAATAGGTTATACCCTGCGTGCGGAAAACCGGCGTATTGTTGGGTCATAAGCAAATTGTCAATATTGTGCGACTCTATTAATGCAGTCATGCCAAGAGATTGGGATAGTATGAGATAGTCAACAAGTTGCCCTTCTGAGAGTATGTCGGCGATTAATAAAATGGCATCTGCTCCAGCAACCCTAGATTCCCATATCTGATAATCATCAATTATAAAATCCTTGCGAAGGATTGGCAGTGCGACTTCAGCCTTGATTTTGTGTAAATAATCTAAATTTCCGCCAAAAAAGTGAACATCTGTAAGACATGAGATAGCGGCCGCACCAGCCTTCTCATACGCTTTAGCTATGGAAACAGGATTTCCCTTTTTTCGAATAATGCCTGCCGAGGGACTTTGGTATTTAATCTCAGCAATTACGCTTGTACTCCCTTTTGTATGGCCGTTTACTACAGCCCCGAAGAAGTTTCTTGGGGTAAGAGTTGCCTTTGCAGCAACCTTTAAATCCTCAATTGGGACTTCTTGCTTTAGGCATACAATTTCGTCGCGCTTTATTTTAATAATGTCATTTAGTGTGGTAGCCATGTTAACTTCTATAGCAAAGGGTAACGGAGGTGCTCCGGAAGTGGAAGGCGCGTCTCTCGATTTCGTGCTTATTACACTTAGTGTCTTTGCGATAATCGCGGCTTTTTGGTTCGCCCGCACAGGCCAATCTAGATTACCTCTTCGTGGCTATCTTGAACCTTCAATTACACCAATGATGTCTTTGATGCTTATTGGAGCGATGTTTCTTTCCGGCTCAATAGGCGCCTTTTTTGCCCAAGAAAGGGGGGTTGCTGGCACAGCTGATCAATTGGTGTGGACATATGGTTTTATTATTTTGGCTCAATTGCCAGTTGTATGTGCCTATGTTTTTTTAAGAAAGCATTTAGGCTCTCGTCATATTTTGACAACATCATTAACGGCATTTTTGGTATTTGCACCTTCTGCTTATGTTATTGCAAGCCTTGCGCACATAATTTTTATACGACTAGGCATCGAAATCGACTTAGATTTTGGCCACTCAACATTGTTGTTTTTTACTATGGCACCATGGGATCAATCAATTTGGGCTCTTTTTCTTTGCACTACGCTAGGTGCGGCCGTTGTAGAAGAGGTTATGTATCGCGGCCTTCTTCTGCCAACTTTAGTTACTTTCATTGGTGGCAGATCAATGTGGCAAGCAATGGCGTTGACGAGTCTAATTTTTGCACTAATGCATATTGGCCCAGCCCAGCCCTCTGCAATTTTAGGCCTTTTTGTCTTGTCTCTTGGTCTTTGTTGGGCAAGGATTAAGTCGGGCGGCATTCTTGCTCCAATTATTATTCATGCAATTTTCAATGCAATTAATATAGCATTGGTTTAAAGTACAGAATTATGAGTAAACGAGAGGTCATTCTTACAGGGGATACGCCCACTGGCCAATTGCATCTTGGTCACTATGTCGGCTCGGTTCAACGTAGGATTGAATTGCAAGAGACGCACGAATGCTTTTTCTTGCTTGCGAATTTGCATGCTTACACAACTCGTGTAGAACAGGCTAGTGAGGTTCGTAGGGATACGTTAGAAATAGTAAAGGATTACCTTGCGATGGGGATTGACCCCAATAAAGCGGCAATTACGCTGCAATCGGAAGTACCTGCGATCGCAGAACTAACTTTCTTATTTTCAATGTTATTACCTTTTAATCGTGTTATGCGAAATCCAACATTGAAAGATGAAATTAAGATTAAAGGTCTTGGAGAGAATTATAGTTTTGGTTTTCCCCTGTACGCAGTTGGGCAAACAGCGGACATACTCGCCTTCCGCGCCCATTCAGTTCCAGTTGGAGAAGATCAAGTGCCACATATTGAATTGACTCGCGAAGTTGCTCGCAGATTTAATAAACTGTATTGTGGCGTTGATGAAAATGTTGAAGATGACGATCCAGTCATGGAAAAGCAGGGAGTATTTCCTATCCCAAAAGCTGATGTGGGTTCAGTAGGAAGGCTAATTGGCACTGACGGCATTAATAAAATGAGTAAATCATTAAATAACACGCTATTGATTACAGACTCGCCAAAATCCGTTAAAAAGAAATTAGGGCAACTTTATACAGGACGGCAATCGATGACTGATCCTGGAGACCCAAATGGTTCATTGATGCATTATGTAGATATTTTTATAAATGATACAAATCGTGCAGCCGAGATAAAAGAGGCCTATGTCAGCGGCGATAATATTGGTGATGGCCACATTAAAGTGGAACTTGCCGATGCGATTAGTGAATTGCTTGCTCCCATGCAAGCAAGAAGAGCAGAATATGAAAATGACGACGACACAGTCATTGATATTATTCGAGAAGGCACCATTCGCGCAAATAGAAAAACAGAAGAAACACTTATGATGGCAAAAGAAGCAAGCTGTTTGGGTTTTTTCAATCGTGACCTCTTATGCAAAGGTGTCAAGTAATGAAAATATTATTGATAGCATCTTTGTTCTGTTTTTCTATAGGTTGCCAGAATCCGGCGGCGAACCCTTTGTTAGCAGGGCCGGTCTATCCAATGGAATTGCACACCCCTGAGTCATTATCCATACAAGTTGTCCGTTCTAACGAATATATAGATATTATTAATAGCACTGCAACAACCTTTAGCGACTCGACACTTTGGATTAACCAGAGATATTCTGCTCAAATTCCCTCTTTGCATGCAGGCAAAACTATTCGTGTTAATTTGTGGACTTTGCGAGATTCTTATGGCGAGCAATTTAATGCAGGAGGATTCTGGCGTACAGGGACTCCAAGTCTTTTGATACTTGCTGAAATTCAAGCAGAAGCAGGGAGCCCCCTGATTGGCCTTATTGTTGTTGGCGAGGATTAATCCATGTCCGTCAACATGAAGCCCTCAGCCCCAAGTGATTCGTCACACGAAGATATCGCTTCATTTGCTCAGTCAATTTCAATAGATAATCGGATTCCGCATTTAATACCATCATTTGATGTTCCTTTTTTTCAAGCGGGCCTTGCTGGATATAGTGATGGGGCAATGCGATTAATCGCTCGAAGGAATGGTTGCCCCTATTGCATTACTGAAGCGCTTCTGGATATTACGCTGATCAATGGCGGCAAGGGACGTCGTCGTGAAGACCCTGATTTGCTAGCGGAAGAGTGTGGCTGCGGCAATATTGAAGATAATAAATCAGCTGGTTTAGACGATCATCCTATTGCTGGCCAAATCATGGGCACCTCGCCAGAAAATATGGCACAAGCAGCGGAGATACTCGTGGGCATGGGCTGTGACGTTATCGATGTTAACCTTGCATGTCCGGTGAAAAAAGTTAAAAAAAGAAAGCGAGGAGGGCACTTTTTAATTTCACCCAGTGAAGCAATTTCAGTTCTTTCCGAGGTGCGCCAAGCTGTGTCAAAAAAAATACCAACTTCAGTTAAGTTGCGAAGAGGTTGGGATGATTCTATCGAAGCAGAAGCAAATTTTTACAAAATTTTTGATGCGAGTTATGAACTTGGCTATAGCTGGACGACCATCCATGCAAGAAGTGTTGAACAAAAATACAATGGCCCCTCTCGTTGGTCATTTTTAAAATCACTTGTCAACAATCGTCCTGAAGCGATTGTTTTTGGCAGCGGGGACATTTGGTGCGCTGCTGATATATTTAGAATGATTCGCGACACAGGGGTTCATGCAGTTTCGGTTGCTCGTGGCTGTATTGGCAATCCGTGGATTTTTCAACAGGCTCGAGATTTAATGAATGGGGAAAAGCCTAGAAAACCAACAATTGAGCAGCAAAAAAATGTTTTGTCAGAGCATTTTGGACTTTGCATGCAATTGCATGGGGAAAAGAAAGCTTCTCGATTGATGCGAAAATTTGGCATTCGATTTTCTCAGCATCATTCAAAAGCGGAATTAGTAAGAAAAAAATTTATTGAAGTTAAATCATTAAAAGAATGGGAAGAGGTGGTTCGTTCTTTTTATTCAGCTAATTGAAACGCTTCTTGCTGTTCTTTTTTAAGCAATTCAGTTATGGAATTAAATGTAGTTGAGTCTAATTCCTGAATTTCCGCAGAAATTTTTAGTAATTGATTTTTAATAGCATTTTCAGTTGAGCTTGTAACTCCGCAACCATTAGACCACGGGTCAAATCCGTCATCATTGCGTGAGTTTAAAATGATTGTTTTTATTTGCTGCTGTTGCCTAGTTCTAATATTCGCCCATAAATAAAATTTTGAATGGGCTGATTCGATGATTTCTGTTTCTTGAACATTTTCTTCAATCCAATTTATTATCTTTTGGACTCTAGTGCCAGGAGCTAATTGGGGAAATAAGGCAGCTTCTAAAGCATCTGATTCAACTCCCCTTATTAATTCATAATATTGAAACCATCGACGCATTACTTTTTGCTCAAAATCACGGCACGCATCAGTGTCGCCTTGCGCTCTCGAAAGCATTCCGCCAAATCGTTCTAACCGATCTTGTTTCGCGTTTTTCTTTAAAAAGGAATCTATTGCCTGCGATACAGTATCTTCGCTATTCCCTGAATTATCTGATGGCAAGTCAGGCCAAATCGCATGAATCCACGGATTATTTGCTTGCCGCTCTTCCAACAGAACCATTCGTCTTAAGTTTGTAATTGCATAATCCCAACTATTAGAATGGTTTATTACTTCGAGTGAATTCAAGAGATTCAGGAAGTGCTCGTTCGCGATTTCTGCTTGCTTTTTTCTAAAAAGTATTTGCTCGACGAGCGGAATTTGTTCCATAGGCGGCGAAACGATAGATTTTAAATCATCTAAATATTGCTCAAAGATGGCTTCAGCGACAATCTCCTGGTCGGGATTAACGGCGGGCTTTATGATTTGATTAAATTGTGCTGTCGTGCAAAATGGATGAACTGTAGCTAACAAATACAATAATTCTCTGATAAACATGAAGCATATCATACGTTCAGACTGTACTTTGTTTTAGATAAAATTATGGCCTGGGGTGGTATTTTGCTACCACGGCTTTTAATTGTGTGCGATCAATATGAGTGTATATCTGAGTTGTTCCAATATCGCTGTGTCCCAATAATTCCTGCACGACACGCAAATCTGCACCACCTGCTAATAAGTGCGTTGCAAAGCTATGGCGTAAGGTGTGCGGGTGGATATCGCCTAACTCTGCACGCTTTGCGAGTCGTTTAACAATCTGCCAAATAGCTACACGTTCTAAAGGTCTCCCCGTATTGGAAAGCAGCAGCCGCCCTTTATCACGACCATCTTCAAATTTGAGAAGGGTAGGCCGCAGTTGCTTTCTGTATTCTTGAACGGCCTTCTTTGCAGGTTGACCTATTGGGACAAGCCGGTCTTTATTTCCCTTTCCCGTAACAAGTACAATCGAAATTACTTCTTTGAAATCCTCTGGCTTTAATCCGGCTACTTCGCTAGCTCTTAGGCCGCCGGCATACATCAATTCAACTAATGCTCGATCTCTTTGCCATAGCCTCCCAGAGGATGGATTAGCAGCTCCAATAAGTTTGTTCATTTTTTGCGGCGATAAAACATCAGGTAATTTTTTCCATCGAGTTGGTGTTTCTAGTAATCTTGCAGGATCTGTTTCAATTCGATGTGATGCATGCAAGAATTGGAAGAACATTCGAATAGTTGAAAGATGCCTCGCAACACTAGTTGCTTTAAGGCCCCTATCTTTATGTAGTGTTCGTATATGCGCAGCTAGTAGCGATGGAGTAATCTTGCTTGCGCATCCAATTCCTTCAGCAATAATATCTAAACGCAATTGGTCTAAATCACTGCGGTACGCTTCGATAGTTGCGGGCGAAAGGCCCGCCTCAACCCTTAGGTATCCGAAAAAGTCTTGAACTTGTTGATCGTAGTCCAATTTTTTTGCCATCATCATTCACTCTGTTTATCGGCATGACTTTAATTTTGCAAATAGCAGGGGTGTCAATTAGGCTTTGTTCTAGACTCGCTGCCAAGTTTCAAAGGTCAGATCGAAAGGGTTTTTTTCATCTTTTGACCTTGTTTCGGTCCAAACAAGCGTCCAATCTGATGGGTCAAATGTTGGGAAATAGGCATCGCCTTCAAGAGACGTGTCTATTCGAGTGATATGCATTTTTTTTATTTGGCTTGATGCAAGGGTGTAAACTTCTTCGCCCCCAATCACAAAAAGTCTATGTCCATTACTGGCAACTAATGCTTCTTGAATAGTATTGACAACACTGGCTCCCTCTAGCAATAAATCTTTTTGCCGCGTGATTACAATGTTTTTCCTATTGGGCAATGGCTTCCCGATGGATTCAAATGTTTTACGCCCCATCAGTATTGCATTGCCATTTGTAACAGATTTAAAATAAGCTAAATCAGCAGGGAGATGCCAAGGTAGTTTTCCATTTAATCCAATGACATTGTTTTTAGTTACTGCAACAATTAGTTCCATATTCATTCTTTCACACTGCAACAGGTGCTGAAATGTGTGGGTGCGGTTCATAATTGACGATTTCAATGTCGTCGTAGGTAAAATCAAATATTGAAGTTATTTTGGGGTTTAATTTTATATTGGGCAATGCTCTTGTCTCACG
>CAYFFH010000168.1:0-6797 GCA_964342175.1 uncultured Enterobacteriaceae bacterium
GAATTCGCGTCAGAATGGGCGAACCGCTCACCGTTAGTCATTGTGCCCACAAAATATTACAGCACGCCAGTCGAAGTATTCCGTAAAGCCGAAATAAGTCTTGTTATCTGGGCAAACCATATGCTCCGAAGCGCGATGAGCGCAATGCAAAAAACAGCGGCACTGATCTTCAAGACTGAAGGGCTTGTCGAGGTTGAAGACAGGATTGCAAGTGTTGACGAAATCTTCCGCTTACAGGGGGCCAATGAATTAGCGGAGGCTGAGAGACGTTATTTCTCCGGTCGCCAACCCGACACGAAAGCAGTGATCCTTGCCGCGGCGCGCGGCGATTATTTAGATGGCCTAACAGAACAGCGGCCCAAATCGATGATCCCAGTCGGCGGGGTCGCATTGCTGCGCCGATTGGTAAACAAATGTAAGAAACGAGCCATCGATGACATAACGGTTGTCGCGGGTTACAAGGCGGCGAGCATTGATGTTAGCGGCATCAATGTGATTGTAAATGAACAACACGAGTCGACCGGTGAGTTAGCATCGCTAGCTTGTGCGATCGACACATTTACTGACGACATGGTCGTGATGTACGGAGATTTACTCTTTCGCAGCTACATCTTACGCGATCTGATCGAAAATGACGCCAGCATGAGTATCGTCGTAGACTCGGCGGTGGATGGAAACACTCGTAACGGGGCGCAGGACTTCGCATATTGTAGCGAGTCAGACGACCGATCGATGTGGGGTCAGGCCGTCACCTTACAACGAATCGCGTCTGACTTTTCCAGCCCGGGAGAAAAGCGACCGGATGGCCGATGGATCGGGATGATCCGGATCAAAAACGAAGGCCGGAAATGGTTAACTCAGGCGATAGAGACGTTGCGTACATCCGACGATTTTCACCAGCTCGCGATCCCTGATCTGATTAATTTTATGATTGACCGCGGTCACACCATTCGCGTTTGGTATATTCACGGACATTGGTTGGACGTGAATTCACTCGCTGATTTAGAACGCGCTGGCAATTTCACTTCAGAGCAAGACTCTTAGCGGCGGAGCTTAGTATTAGGATGCTTGCGGCCAAAGACTTTCTGACTCCTGCTCGTGATATGGGTTTCAACTGGTACGCAGGTGTACCGTGTTCTTTTCTGACGCCATTTATCAACTATGTAATAGACGACCCCGCACTGACCTATGTCGGAACTGCGAACGAGGGTGATGCCATTGCGGCGGCCGCGGGCGCGGTGATCGGCGGCCGCCGCGGCGTTGCTATGATGCAGAACTCTGGCCTTGGTAATGCGGTAAGTCCCCTTACTTCGCTCGCCTACGTGTTCAAAATCCCGCTGCTGGTCATCTGCACTCACCGCGGCGCACCTGGCCTTAACGATGAACCGCAGCACGAATTAATGGGTCAGATCACTGAAGCGCTGTTCGACACGATGTCGATACCATGGGAGGTGTTCCCAGACAAACGTGAAGATGTGCAACCTACGCTCAACCGCGTCATCGACTACTTTAAGCAAGAACAGCGTCCCTACGCCCTATTGATGAAAAAAGGCAGCGTAGCAACATATAAGTTAGAAGCGCCTGCGGCTCGCCCCCGGGCACGCACAACTGTTGTCGGTAGACCGTTCAAAAAGCAAAACGTCGAGCAGCGTCCGAGTCGCTCCGACGCACTAGCTCGGATCATCGAAGCGACGAGGGAAATCGACTCCGTTATCATTGCGACAACGGGCTATACCGGTCGCGAACTCTACGCACAAGAAGACCGAGCCAACCACCTCTATATGGTTGGCTCAATGGGTTGTGCATCAAGCCTCGGTCTCGGACTCGCGATGGCGCGGCGAGATCGGCATGTAATTATCATCGATGGCGACGGTGCGGCTTTGATGCGTATGGGAAACATGGCGACGCTCGGCGCATATGCGCCTGATAACCTAACGCATATACTGCTCGACAATGAAGTGCATGATTCGACTGGCGGGCAAGCAACCGTTGCCACAGGCGTTGATTTTGCGGCGATCGCCGCGGCCTGTGGTTATGCCCATGCGACGCGCTCGACAGACACGAGCAGTATTACCAATCTCCTATGTGACGATAGAGCCGCGGGACCTCGATTTCTACATCTAAAAATCTGCAGTGGCACGATCGACAACCTGCCGCGGCCGTCAATATCCCCGGCATCAACCCTAAAGCGCCTCGGCGTTTGTTTGCGACAAACGTGAAAACAATTTTACTGAACCCCGGTCCCGTTACCCTTAGCGCTAGAGTACGGCAGGCGATGCTAAACGACGATTTGTGCCATCGCGAGGTTGAATTCGCCACTTTACAAAGTGGCATCCGAAAAAAGATTCTAGATGTCTATGCGCTCAAATCTCGCACATGGGCAATCGCACTCCTGACAGGATCAGGAACTGCTGCCGTTGAAGCGATGATAACAAGCCTAGTGCCGGCTAGCGGAAAATTACTAGTCGTCGAGAACGGTGTCTACGGGGAGCGCATCAGCCAAATTGCAAATCGCTACGGAATTGCTACTGCGCAGCTGACCAGCCCATGGCAAAACGCTATCGATCTTACCGCGCTGGCTAATATACTTCGCTCAGACCAAGAAATTACGCATCTCGCAGTGGTCCACCATGAAACGACAACAGGGCGCTTAAACAAGCTAGCACCGCTTGCGGATCTTTGTCGTGAGCACGACGTCTCCATCCTGCTAGACGGCGTTAGTAGCTTTGGCGCCGAGGCGATCGAATTTCAAGACTGGCCAATCGTAGGGTGCGCAGTAGCCGCCAATAAGTGTCTGCATGGTGTGCCGGGGGCATGCTTCGTGGTGGTTAATCGCAAGGCACTTGCTATCGGATCGGCGCGCAACCTTTATCTCGACCTTAGTGCCTATGTTACTGCCCAAGATAGTGGTAACACACCGTTTACGCAGTCAGTGCAAGCGTTTTATGCTCTCAACGAAGCACTAGATGAATTGGTCGATGCTGGCGGGATTGAAAAGCGCCGTGAGTTATATCTAGGTCGGATGGATCAAGTGCGATGTCTGTTACGTGATTTAAATATCGTGCCGTTACTCAACGACGAAGATTGCTCCTGCGTCCTTCACGCATATAGGATTCCCGAGTTCACAAACTATCAACAGCTCCATGACCATTTAAAAAACGCCGGTTTTATAATTTATGCCGGACAGGGATCGTACGCGACGTCAATGTTTCGAATTTCGATGATGGGGGAGATTTCCCAGGCCGATATAGAACGCCTAGGAAACGCCTTAAGCGAAGCGCTAAAAAATTGAGAATCACGCGAGTTTCGCGGCTTCACCGGTACCGATTTTCTCGATGTAGACACGAATAGAAGCCTCAATACCCTCGCTCGTCAGTCCTGCATCAGCCAACATGTCTTCCCGTGATCCATGCTGCAACAATCTATCGGGCAAACCGATATTTGTAATCGATTGAACGATGCCCCGCGCCGCTAATACCTCATTTACTGCACTGCCAGCACCACCTGCAATCACATTTTCGTCGACTGTAACCAGTAGCTCGTGTGACTCCGTCATCTCGACGATTAAATCCTCATCTAGCGGCTTAATAAATCGCATATTTATGAGAGTCGCTCCCAAATTTTCGGCTACGACTTCACATGGCGTCACCATCGTTCCGAATGCCAGAATCGCGATCCCACCTCCGCTTCTTCGCACTTGCGCCTTTCCTATGGGCAACGCACACATTTGCTCCTCGGTTGTAATCCCCGGACCGACGCCACGCGGATAGCGCACGGCGACTGGCCCGTCATGCATGAACCCAGTGTATAGCATCTGACGGCATTCGTTTTCTTCCGCTGGCGCCATTAGAACGATATTCGGGAGGCAACGTAGAAAACTGTTGTCATAACTTCCGTTGTGTGTGGGCCCGTCTGCCCCAACTACACCAGCGCGATCCAACGCAAACAAGACTGGTAGGTTTTGCGTGATCACATCGTGCACAACTTGATCGTACCCACGTTGAAGGAAAGTCGAATAGATCGCAACGACGGGCTTAAGGCCATCGCAAGCCATACCGGCAGCCACGGCCACACTATGCTGCTCGGCGATTGCTACGTCAAAATAGCGATCCGGGAATTCCTGCTCGAACCTCACCAACCCAGATCCTTCTCGCATCGCCGGGGTGATCGCGACTAGGCGCGGATCTAACCGCGCCATATCACACAACCAATCTCCGAAAATTTTGCTATAGGTTGGCTTCGTCGTCGTTGGAATTGGTTTGGGAACGATCCCAACTGTCGGATCAAATGGCGTGACTCCATGGTATTTGACCGGATCTTCCTCAGCAGGCGCATAGCCCTTACCTTTTTTCGTGACGATATGCAGAAATTGTGGGCCCTCTAGCGCTTGAATATTTCGCAAGGTATTAAGCACCGCGTGAAGATCATGTCCATCGATTGGGCCGATGTAGTTGAATCCAAATTCCTCGAACAATGTGCCTGGGACGATGAAACCTTTCACATGCTCCTCCGCCCGGCGAACCATTTCCCAGGCATTAGGCACTTGGGACAGTACTCTTTTGCTACCTTCACGAACGGTCGTATATAGCTTACCCGAAATCAACTGCGCGAAATGGTTAGACAATGCACCAACGTTTGGTGATATCGACATGTTGTTATCGTTCAAGATCACTAAAACATCGGCGCCGGTGTCACCGGCGTGGTTGAGCGCCTCAAATGCCATACCTGCGGTAAGCCCGCCATCGCCAATTACGGCAACAGCTCGGCGCGCATTGCCAGTTGTTTTTGCTGCTAGAGCCATCCCCAAAGCGGCGCTGATTGATGTGCTTGAATGTCCCACGCCGAAGGTGTCATAAACACTCTCGTCCCGTTTCGGAAACGGTGCAACTCCGCCCTTTTTACGCACGGTATGCATGCGATCCCGACGACCAGTGAGAATTTTGTGTGGGTACGCCTGATGGCCCACATCCCACACAATACGATCTTCGGGCGTGTTATAAAGGTAGTGCAGCGCAACCGTGAGCTCGACGGTACCCAGGCCAGCTGCGAAATGCCCCCCACTCCGGCTAACAGAGGAGAGTAGAAATTCCCGTAACTCGCTCGCCACCTGGTCCAATGAAGACTCCGGCAACTGCCGAAGATCCTCTGGGGAATTGATATTGTCCAGTAACGGGAAACTCGATTTTCGGTTCATTTTCAAAAACAATATTTGGCGTGGGCCGCAGGCTAGTTGCCTCAGGCTATTATCCTTCATTCAGGGCACTATCGCTAGCGAAGTGCCTTTCCAAGATTTCGTCGAGAGAACCACGCTACACTACCTGCGGTATTGGTCCCCTGTAAAAAGAGAATTGATAACATTATTCACCAGCGCCATAAACACGCTAGAAAGGCCACTATGGACGGACTCAGAACGAAACTTTACCTAAGCAGGTTTTTACATACAGAAGCGCACACTAGCACTGTACTTTACAAAGCCATTACAGTATCTTAGTCACCAATTGAGTAGGCGCCGCAATTACCTGAAAGTCAACAATTTTTTCAAGAATACACCGAGGCAAATCATGGGCGTACCTTTGATTCAGCAATACCGTGTCGGACGATACATCCTGAACAAAAAATTTAGAGGAATTAAGCGTTACCCACTGGTATTGATGCTTGAACCTTTGTTCCGTTGCAATTTAGCGTGCGCCGGTTGTGGGAAAATTGATTACCCTGAAGAAATCCTCGACAAACGTCTTAGCAAAGAAGACTGCCTAGCTGCGATCGACGAATGTGGTGCACCTGTTGTATCAATCGCCGGTGGCGAGCCTCTTATCCACAAGGAAATGCCGGAGATCGTAGGAGGCTATATTGAACGTAAAAAGTTTGTCTATCTTTGTACCAATGCGCTGCTGCTGGACCGTAAGATGGATGGCTACTCACCGTCACCATACCTAACTTTTTCGATCCACCTCGACGGTAACCAAGAACGACATGACTCCTCCGTTTGCCGCACGGGGGTGTACGAAAAGTGCACAGAGGTAATTGCCAAAGCACTGGGTCGTGGATTTCGCGTAACGGTCAATTGCACTTTATTCCAAGGCGAATCTCCAGAAGAGGTCGCTGGCTTCATGGACAACATGATGAAGCTTGGAGTCGAAGGGGTAACTATTTCACCCGGATACAATTACGAACGAGCCCCTCGTCAAGATGTCTTCCTCAAGCGGACCGCCAGTCGTCAACTGTTCCGCGACATTTTTAAGCTGGGTCGTGGACGTAAATGGCGGTTTAATCAGTCCTCGTTGTACCTCGATTTCCTTGCCGGTAACCAAACTTATCACTGTACGCCATGGGGTAATCCGACCCGCAACGTTTTCGGATGGCAAAAACCTTGCTACCTACTTGTAGGAGAGGGTTACGCGACGAGCTTCAAAAACTTGCTCGAAGAGACTGAATGGGACAAATATGGTACCGGGATTAATCCAAAATGTGCGGATTGCATGGTCCACAGCGGCTATGAAGCAACCGCGGTTAACGATACGGTTGACAGGCCTTGGAAGGCCTTGAATGTATTTTTACGTGGGCCGCGTACCAGCGGCGCTATGGCACCAGAAGTACCATTTCAGTACGATGACGATGTTCCGGCCAAGCCACTGATAGTTTCAACTCCAAAAGCCGCGAAAGCTGAGTCAGAAAAACAAGTCGCATAGTCCGGATAACCTCCCACATATGGCGTTCTATGCATTGCACGCGAATCTGATATGCTCGTTTGGCTAACCGCAGCGTCAGCGTTTTCGTGGATCGCTTTACTACTCTTA
>CAYFFH010000169.1:0-6763 GCA_964342175.1 uncultured Enterobacteriaceae bacterium
GCAATTTTTAGACGCATGTGGCACACTAGGCGTTGCTGAAGGGAGCCAATTAGCCAGAAGACTACAAAAGCGTCTTCGGCTCCTAGGACACATCGAAACAGATCATCGTGGACGTTGGAGCATGGCTCCTCCAGCGTCAGTCCAGTTCGGACAATCTCAAACTCCAACAGGTTTTTTCTTATGCGGTCAAAGAACCGACCAGATTATCACTGAGAGTATTGCTTCGGTTCGATTAACACGGGATCACCAGCCACAAGGCAATACCCCATGTCGGATTTCATCAGAAGTATCATTGGATTTAGTCATTCCACCTCCAGTAGGACCAATCAGGCATGTTGGGAATGTATCCGAAGCCCTATCAGCGAACCTTAAGTCTTTAACAGAGTGGGAATCCGATCTAGTCCCATTCCCCTCTGCATTTCAGGACAACAGCTTTGTCATAGGTGGATATTCTTTTAAGAAATATGGCTTATCAGGGTTTCAAGATTGGTCTGGCAAACAATTTGAAGGTGGGTTTTATGAGCTTTTTCCGTTAGATAATATCGGCGACCCTGAAGATGGCAAGGTGACTGGATATTACAACGAGAACTCAGGTTCGTGGCATAGAGGAGATTGGTATGGGCTTAGATTCTTAGCAAAAGTACGTGCCAAAGATCAGTATTCCTACGAGTATGATCTTAGCACTGGAACCTTTTCTATATCACAAGAATGGCGGTGGCCTGAAATCTACGAAAGAGCTCTAGTCCTGAGTTCTGGACTCTTGCCAGCTTCAATGAACGGCCGACTCACGTACAAGCAAATCGATAAAATAGTTCTTGATACACTTCATAAAAAACTAGAAGTAGCCTGATTAAAAAAAGGGGAGACATATAAATGCACGATTTAATTGGAGCATACCATCGGATAGATAATTTGTACCGAATGTATGTGAAAAGCGCTTTCCCAATGCGGTCTGAGGTATTGAATAATGAGAGGGATGAGCTGCTAAGTCAGGGGCCGTACCTCAGCCAACCACCATTACTAGAACCTAGTCCAGTGTATCCATCGTCTGGCCTAGACCTAGATAAGGCTACTGCAGCCCTTCCGATGCAATTCAAAGACTTGTCACAGATAGCCAAAGGGCTGTTTCCTGCAGGACGAGAATTGTATCAGCACCAGTGGGAGAGCCTACAAGAAGTAATACAGAACAGTAGAGACCTAGTAGTTACTACTGGTACTGGGTCAGGAAAAACGGAATGTTTCCTCCTTCCGCTTTTGGCACAACTGGCAAAAGAATCAATGCAGTGGCCGGCTATTGACCCCAAACCTGACCATCACCAGTGGTGGGCCTCTAATCCCAATGAACGAGTAGGACAATGGGCCCATTCTAACCGCTCCCACGCGATTAGGGCCGTCGTACTTTACCCTCTTAACGCTTTAGTTGAGGATCAGTTAATGCGGTTAAGGATGGTCCTGGATAACAATGATACCCACTCTTGGCTAGATGCTAATCGCGGGGGAAACCGTCTTACATTCGGACGCTACACAGGACAGACCCCAGTTTCGGGACACCAGACCACTGCCAAGATTAAAGAATTAAGCGAACAATTAATCCGATCGGAACGCACATATAGGGAAGTTATCAACGAGCTTTATAATAACCCTAACCTACCGCCAGAGACACAGTATTTTTTTCCACGTCTAGACGGTGGCGAGATGTGGTCCCGCTGGGATATGCAAGAAACTCCTCCAGACATCCTGATAACGAATTACTCAATGTTGAATATCATGATGATGAGGGCCATAGAAGAAGATATCTTCTCTAAAACTAGAGATTGGCTTTCCGAGGATGGACATCCAGAGCGAGAATTCTTTCTAATCGTAGACGAACTTCACAGCTACAGGGGCACTCCAGGTACAGAGGTAGCTTATATAATAAGGCTATTATTAGAACGCTTGGGGCTAGACTTAGATTCTCCAAAGCTTCGGATTCTAAGTACTAGTGCCAGCTTGAGTGACGAAGAATCAGGAAAAAGGTTTTTAACACAATTTTTTGGCCGCGACGATTCTAAGTTCTATATCGCAAATGCTCCTCAGATCGAACCTCGATCATCTGCTGAGACCCTCGCATTGCCATATCATGAAGCTTTCAGTTCATTCGCAAGAACAGTACACCCAGACATACTCCAAGAACCGCCCGATCCCGCCCAGGCCCCAGTAAGGCAAGAGATGGGCATACTGGCCCAAAAACTGGGACACTCTCCGATACGCGGCGAAAAAGAAGAGAATGCACTAGCAGATGCATTAAATACTACCGGTATGCCTGAAGCGATAAGGGCAGCATGCCAGACACTCTCGCTCAACAACGAAGTCCTTCCTGCAAAGGTAACGAACTTAGATAAGGTATTGTTTCCTAAAATCAGTGGGGCACCAGACCAGCCAATATCAGATGCCATGCGGGGCCTACTCCTCAGTTTAGGAATGTCGAGAAATGTTAAGGATGCACGACCTCCGCTGATAGTCAGGGGTCACCTATTCTTTAAAAATCTGCAGTCCATATGGGCGTGCAGTGACCCTGATTGTTCCCAAGTATTCGCCCAACGCAAACTCTTACGCTCAAACACCGATTGGCTTGCCCCTACTGTGGGAGCACTACACCTGAGCCATAAGGTCGTTTGCGACAAAGATTGCGGGTCAAGAGTTCTGGACTTAATAGTATGTGAGATGTGCGGTGAGGTGTTGCTTGGGGGATATAAAAGCAAGATTGGAACAGGAAACAACCTATTTTGCCTGACACCGGACGAAGGTGATTTAGAAGGAATTCCCGACTCTTCGATAAACGAGAAGGATTTCGATCATTATTCAGTTTTTTGGCCGGTCTCCAACCAAAATGGTCTTAACTTCGACGAACCTGTGCGTCAGAGTTACAACTGGAGGAGTCTGCCGCGCCAATGGCTTCGAGCCCGTCTCAATAAAGCAAACGGTATATTACGGAGGAACAATACCCCTCCCAAGAGCAATGAGGTCGCAGGCTGGGTATACGACATACAAAGTGCGAAAGGAGGGAATGAGCCAGCTTTGCCACCCATATGCCCTCGGTGCGACGTTGATTATCGATCAGGAAATCGAGATTTCCCTTCCCCACTCAGAGAACACAGGACCGGCTTCCAGCGGGTAGCACAAGTCCTAGCTGGGGGCGCATTCAGGGAACTTTCAGTATCTTCCGTTCCAGGTACGCATAATAAAATGGTTCTATTCTCCGACAGCCGGTCTGATGCCGCTAAATTGTCTGCGGGTATGGAACGTGACCATTATAGAGACACGATACGTACGATATTGTTTAGAAGTGCTGAAGAGTATTGGCACTTATTAGAAGGATTCTTGAGAACCATAGCGGATAACGCTCCCAACCTGATCCCAATGTTACAGGATATAAATCAGGACCTATATCGAGTGGTCTCACAAACATCAGACCCTAGAGATATAATTTGGTATCACAAGTTTAATCAGACTCAACCTTATCTAGCAACAGAAGCTGTGATTTGGAGTCTTAATCTGCCGCCTGTGGGACACAGAGATGAATGGATTGATCTGCTCAAGGATTATCCAGGAGAAGTCCCTATCAAATCTCTAGCAGACGTGGTCAGCAACGAGCTCCTGAGTTATGGTATGTGCCCAGGAGGCGGATTACTAGACGCTAAGCAGTTTCCTTTCCCACGGTATAATCATTCTTGGCGAGAGTGTTTTGATTTTACTCAATCCCCTCCTGTACGCTTAAATGCTCCCAGTGACGCACAAAATGCTCACATTTACAGAATGCAGACTATGTTGAAGCGAGAGATCATTGATGTTCTCTATACCCACCGCATCCGTAATGTAGAAACTCTGGGGCAAGGTTGGGTAACTTACCGAAAAAAGGAAATTTACGATCCAACGGTAGCGATAGCATGCGAGGCGGTAATAAGAGAGCTAGCCACTCATGACAAGCATAAGTTTTCTGAATTCTACTACGCGAGCCAAAATTTTTTAGCACCTAATACTAACTTGCCTACAGTTTTTAGAGGCGAGGAAGGGTATCTTGCGCGAATAGGCATAGACGAGAGCACAGTCCAAAATGAACTCATTTCGTCTAATGCGGCCGAAGAAGGTCCAGGAGGTATTTATCTAGACCCTGACAACCTATATTACCGACGTCTCGAGCATTCTGTTGATAATCTCAGTGCTTCTACAGGTGGTTTCATGTGTAGCGAGTGTCATTCTTTCTACCTAAACGACGTCCAGTTCTGCCCTTACTGCAAAAAAAACCCACGGATGGTTCCCTCTGGTATTACGACAGCACACGACTACTATAACAAGCTCTCCGAGCTTGGCTCAGAAACTTTCAGGATGAGTGCTGAAGAACTTACGGGACAAACCGATGCATCTGATAAACCCGTTCGCCAAAGGTGGTTCCAAGAAATATTTGTCCAAAGCCAAGACGAATACGCTCTACCGTGCGGAATAGACCTGCTTAGTGTTACAACAACCATGGAAGCGGGAGTCGATATTGGAGCACTTGACACTGTGATGATGTCAAATATGCCACCAAGACGATTTAACTATCAACAGCGTGTTGGTAGGGCAGGAAGAAGGGGCAGTGCTGTATCGCTAGCTGTTACGTTATGCAGAGATCGGCGACATGATGAGTATTACTATCAACGACCTGAAAAGATTACAGGCGATCCTCCACCTTCTCCTTACATAGATATGGAGAGTCAAGAAATTCTGACCAGGGTTGTTACAAAGGAAGTGCTACGACTCTCCCTGCGTGGACAGGAAACAGGCGGTCAAGACAATGTCCATGGTGAGTTCGGTTCTACCTCTGATTGGGCAACTAATAAACCTGTTGTTCTGTCGTGGTTAGAAGATACGGCAAATACAGATCACATAATAGATATAATAAATTTGTTAGACTCCGGTTCTAATAGAAGCCCTAGCGAGAAGGCCGACCTACTAGAATACTTATTAGAATACATGAAACAAACTCTTATTGAAAAGATTGATTACGCTGTCGGGGACACAGGAGACGAAAATACTGCACTGAGCGAATTACTGGCTAGGAATGGGCTATTACCAATGTTTGGATTCCCTACAAGAGTACGGTTGCTTCACACCGACATACCTATCTCAAACCGGCTCGTATCCGATAGAGGGACTGTAGACCGAAATTTGGATATAGCCATCAGTCAATTCGCTCCCGAATCGCAGACGGTGAAAGACAAACAGATTCACAGTGCTGTCGGATTTGTGCAGTGGGTACCGGCCGGTAATATAATGAGAACCGCCGATAGTTTTGACCCACCACTACCGGGTGGCAATCCAACTCCTATTGGTATCTGCTCATTCTGCAAGTCTATGGTAGAGATATCAGCGATGCCAAAACCCGCTACAGGCGGAGATATACCTGACAAACAAGAATGCCCAATTTGCCATGCCCAAGAGCCGTCACTTATGCCGTGTGATGCCCGGGAACCCAAAAATTTCATGACAGATCTCACACCGCAGCCTTATAAGGGTAGGTTCGAATGGAGACCTAGATCTACAAGACCCTCTATGACACCAGACATAGGCGACACTATAGTGGAATCAAAATTAGATAATGGTAGAGCCACGGCTGTTTTTGATGATATACATTCTATTAATGATAATGGTGGCCGAGGGGGATTTGACGTTTCTGAAGCTAAGATATTAGGTATAGAACGGGAAGGTACATACGCTTTGTCCGGTACTAAAAATAACAAAATAGAGGCTTATGGGCCAAGCTACCGTATAGCCCTCCGCTCAAGTCGCCGTACCGATATCATGCTAGTGGGCGTTGATGATTGGCCTACCGGTGTAGCAGCTGATCCGACTACCATCGAAGGTAGAGCTGCCTGGTCATCCCTGGCATTTTCTCTGCGCGAAGCAGCTGGAAAAGACCTTGATATCGACCCGCGCGAGCTCGAGTCTGGCTACCGGCTTAGACTTGAAGGCACTAAGATAGTCGGTGAGGCATTCATATCAGACAGCCTAGACAACGGGGCAGGATATTGCAAAGAATTAGCTAGACCCGAGAGGATCAAATCTTTATTGGATAAATTAGATCCTAGCAATTCTGCATCCATCGGATGGGACTGGGCCAACAAACAAAAGAGTGGCCACGCAGAGGCATGTGCGACATCGTGCCATGAGTGCCTGCTTGACTATGACAATATGCAATACCACGCGATCCTAGACTGGAGGCTTGCTCTAGAGATGGCATATATGCTGACCAACAAGGACGGATTATTGAACATAAACTCTGCAGAAGACAATTGGTCGCCACTGGTATACGGAGATTCATCCCCTGTTAAAACGACCCTTGAGGGGCTAAATTACATGCCATACCAAGGCGATTTCAACGGCCTATTAGGGTATACGAGAGAGTATGCAGATACCAATAAACTGATCATAATCCGGCACCCTCTATGGAATGATTCTCATCCTGAGTGGATTAAAGCCGAATCCGAAGCGCTAGGGAGATTTCCAAATTATGAAATAAGCCCGGCAAACCCGTTCATGTTACTGAGGAAGGTAGCAATGTATGTTTAGATCGCCTTGGATATTTTGCCGTAATTTTGCCGTAAAACTTTACAGGCTTACCTGATCCTCAATGCACTTGTATGATCTAACGGAGGGGCGATCCCCAAACAGAATAACCCTGAATGATCCATAAAATACTGCTTGATTTTAAGTCCGTAGGACTCTGGAACCGGAAGCCCCAGTT
>CAYFFH010000170.1:0-6730 GCA_964342175.1 uncultured Enterobacteriaceae bacterium
GTGGTACAACATGGCGATGCGGTTCAGAAAGCGAGTGCTCGGGACCTGCTGATGAAGCTGCAAATAGAAAGTCGTTAATTTGTCACGAAACCTTGATTAGTTTCGCACTGTACCGCTAGCTAAATCCTTAACAAACTCGATAACATTGTCACATAGATTTGCCGTCGGTTGTCCGCTGTCATCAAGATTATCCTTGATAATATCAACTAATGCCGAGCCGACTACAGCGGCATCCGCAAACTCATTGACGGTGCAAACCTGATCGGAAGATTTTATTCCAAACCCCACTCCAATGGGTAGCGACAAGCGTTGCCGAAACTGCTTAATGTGCGCACCTACTTCTCCTGCATCGACTGCTTTACCACCTGTCACGCCCTTGACAGACACATAATAGACGAATCCGCTTGCGAACTTACACACATTCTCGATCCGCTCGAGCGACGAATTCGGTGCAACGAGAAAGATTTGATCTAGACCACCGGTGACAAGCTGTGTGTTGATCTCGTCTGCCTCTTCCGGTGGCACATCGACAATCAGCACACCATCTACACCCACGGCGGCGGCGTTCTTGACAAAGTTTGCATAACCCATCGCCTCGATTGGGTTGAGATACCCCATCAACACGATTGGGATCGTTAGGTCCTCTTTACGAAATTTTTGCACGGTATCTAGTACACTAGTCAAAGTAGTACCGTTTTTTAGTGCACGTTCACTAGCCCGTTGTATGATCGGGCCGTCGGCCATCGGATCAGAAAAGGGCATACCAAGTTCAATAACATCAGCCCCAGATGCGACAAGCGATCGCATAATACTAAGAGTTGCATCAGGTTCCGGATCTCCCGCTGTCACGTACGTGACCAACGCACATCGGTTCGCTTTTGCCATATCCGAAAAACAACGTTTGAGTCGATTAGACATAATTAATTTCTATTCCTACGTCTTCTAGGATGGCTCAGAACCCGCTGGATAGGGCACATATACACATTACATTGTGCCTAGAGAGAAACACCCGAAAGTGAAGCAATCGTTTCCATATCTTTGTCCCCGCGACCCGATAGATTGACGATGATTACCTGTTGAGGCGACATCTCCGGAGCAAGTTGATTGACGTAAGCCAAAGCATGACAAGATTCCAACGCAGGGATAATCCCTTCCACTCGAGTGAGTTGATGGAACGCGGCAATCGCCGCGTCGTCATTGATACAAAAATACTGCGCACGCCCGGTATCTTTCAACCAGGCGTGTTCGGGTCCTACTCCCGGATAATCAAGCCCGGCAGAAATTGAATGGGTAGGGATAATCTGCCCATCTTCATCCTGGATTAGATAAGTGCGGTTGCCATGTAATACACCGGGCCTACCAGCGTTCAACGGAGCCGAATGCTTCCCAGTTTCGACCCCATAACCACCCGCCTCAATACCAATCAAACGCACCTCTCGATCATTTATGAACGGATGAAACAACCCGATTGCATTCGACCCGCCACCGACACAAGCGATCAACGTATCAGGCAGACAACCTATCTGCTCGAGTGATTGACACCGAGCCTCCCGCCCGATCACACATTGGAAATCACGCACCATCGCCGGGTACGGATGAGGGCCAGCAACTGTACCAATGATATAAAATGTGTCATCAACATTTGATACCCAGTCACGCAGCGCTTCGTTCAGGGCATCCTTTAAGGTGCACGATCCAGAATCAACTGGAATCACCTCGGCCCCAAGCATCTTCATTCGATAGACATTGGGCGATTGTCGTTGGATATCTTCCGTCCCCATATAGACCACACATTGCATCCCTAGGCGTGCGGCAACAGTCGCGGTCGCAACACCGTGTTGACCTGCACCTGTTTCGGCGATAACACGTCGCTTGCCCATGTTTCGAGCCAATAGTGCTTGGCCGATTGTGTTGTTAATTTTGTGTGCACCTGTGTGATTCAGATCTTCGCGCTTCAGATATATCTGCGCACCTTTGAGCTCATCGGAAAGTCGTTTCGCATGATAAAGTGGTGATGGGCGTCCGACGTAGTGCGTTAGGTCGTAATCGAACTCGGCTAGAAATTTTGCGTCACGGATGCACGCCAAATAAGCGGCCTCAAGCTCAGCCAGAGGACCCATCAGCGTTTCGGCGACGAACTTGCCCCCATAGACACCATAATGGCCTGCCGAATCTGGTAGACTCCCGTCGTTCCGCATCTTGGAAAAATCTGATGTCATCTTCGCACTCAACTTAAACTTACCTCTCGCATAAAAGCCCGCATTTTAGCGTGGTCCTTAATACCTTCATCACCTTCTATGCCGCTACTCACGTCGACTGCATACGGATTGACCTCTTTGATAGCACGAGCCACATTAGATGCGTCGAGTCCGCCTGCTAATATGATCGGTTTCCGCAGCCCGTGGGGCACACGATCCCACTCAAAGGGATTTCCGGTTCCCCCGAACTTAGCTGGGTCGAAAGCATCGACAAGCAGCGCTACGGCACCGGTAAATCGATCCGCCTCAGCGAGTAGATCTAACTCTGGAGACATTCGTGCCGCTTTCACATATGGACGTCTAAGACTCTCGCACTCCTGGACCGACTCTTCCCCGTGAAACTGCACTAGATCTAGCGGCACCTCGGCCACTATGCTCGCAACATCGTCGACGTTGGCATTCACAAATAAGCCTACCTTACAGACCATTGGCGGAAGTTGGCGAGTGATATCCACTGCTTCAGCAACTCCAATACAACGCGGGCTTTCAGGATAGAAGACAAACCCTAAGGCATCGACCCCTAACTCCACAGCCATTTTCGCATCGTCGACTCGAGTAATCCCGCAAAATTTAACCCGGGTTCTAGCACTCATCATTAACGGGGCCCCGCGTCAGCTATTGACATGAATATCTACGTCGTTTATTCCATCATCTTACAATGTAAGCTGATCACATTGGTGTTCGATTTCATCACTATAAAAACGAATCACATCAATTGCGACTCCCAGATTGTCTCATTTCCGGAGCACGACGCATACAAAACCGACCCTCTAGTTGCACAATTACGCAAAGCCGCGCGTGAAGAACAAATTTTGATCCCCGCTAAACGCTAGGTATCGTCCACCGCAAAAAAACAATGTGGCCATTGTCGGTTTGTTTCTGGGTCCGCTAATTAGGGAGACTCCGCATCGAGCAGCATCGAGGGGCTGTGCGACATCATCGCTTTTGCTAAACCGAAGCGTTCCGGATAGTCGACACCGGCCAAATACAAACCACACGCATCGGCCGTCATTCCTCCGACAGTCCGGTCGCGCGCGCCGAGTACTTGTTGTACCCACTCGGGAGGTTTTCGTCCGTCACCTACGCACAACAAAGTACCCACGACATTTCGAACCATGTGCTGCAAAAATGCGTTCGCCCCAATAACAATCGTTAGGAGATCACCGCTCCTCCGAATGTCTATCCGGTTCACCTTGCGCATGGAATGCAATGATTGGCAACCGCTTGCCCGAAACGAGGTGAAATCGTGATAACCAACAAGGCAACGTGCTGCCTGTGACATTAAGTCCGCATCTAGAGGTTTATACACGAAGCTTACTTTATTCTTCCAAAGGCCCGGCCGTGCAATACGGTTACAAATAATGTATCTATATGTTCTGCCCTCTGCAGAAAAGCGCGCGTGAAACTCAGTGTCCACCTCTTGCGCCCATTGCACAGAAATATCGTTTGGTAAATTTGAATTTACACCGAGAACCCACGATCGCGAAGTTCGCCTAACAGGCGTGTCGATATGGATCACCTGACCCGTTGCATGAACCCCGGCGTCTGTACGGCCCGCACAGTATGCTCTTATTGACTCATCCGCGACGGTAGAAAGTGCTTCTTCCATACAAGCCTGTACCGTTCGACCAATCGTTTGCCGTTGCCAACCAACGAAATTCGCACCGTCGTACTCAACGCCGAAGGCAACCTTCATTTTACCAAATCCCCTGCTGAACCAGTGGCTACGTTAGCTGTTCAATCAGCCGCCGTGCCTCGGCCTGTTGGATATCCGATCCAACACGAGCCACTTGATCAAGAATTGACCGAGCGTAATCGCTGTCCCCAAGCTCAATATATGCTTTTGCAAGATTCAGCATGGTGTCGATCTCGCTGGCTTCGCTTTCTCCATCTACTTCGGGATACACCGGCAACAAAACCGACTCCTCTTCATCCGGAGTCATCCCCGGACCGTCGCTGCTATCTGAAACACTCGGGGTAAGTTCGCTACTTTGATCGCTCAGATCGGAGTCGGTAACTCCATCAACCACGGACTCGTGAAGATATTCGCGCGACTCCAATGTCTTTTCAGCCGTTGGCTCAAATGCGCGTTCTGATTCATCGTTGGTTGCAGGCTCGATACCACCGATCGTGTCATCACTTATGGCGAGTTCGTCCAGTTGGGAGCTATGCAGCGATAAACCAAATTCGCGGCTGTCTTCCCTGATCCCAGGAGGTTCTTGTAGTGAAACCGTGTCACTGCTGTCAGGTACGCTGAGGGAGTTTTCAGATCTAACTTGGGACTCAAAATCGACGCTATCGGTCTCCTCGCTTGAATTTAAATCTTCGTCGTCATTAATCTCCGATACAATCCGTCCATGGGATTCTTTCTGACCGCCTCTAAATAGTTTGGCTAACATCTCAAAGGCAATCAGTAGTAGGATTCCGAGAGTGGCAAAAACTGTATTAGCTCCACCAGGGATAGTGTTTAGGATACGTTGCGGGATAAAGCCGCCGAGTAACGATCCGGCACTGTCCGGTTCTCCCCCTAGGGCGTCATCGAAATCGACCACAATATCAGTGGAAGCAATTGGCCTCATCTCCTCAACCGTATTTTCGGCGCCTGCAGATCCAGAAACCTCGACATGAACGACGGGATCAGTGTGTGCCGATATGCCGGCTTCGGAAAGCCTTGCTTGTAGTGCTGCCAATTCATCGTCCTTCATATCGATCTGACGGCTCATCAAACCGATGATTTCATTGGCTTCTGCGATTCGGGTCCGCAGATCGATATTCTCTTGTACTTGGGCGTCCAGCTCCTCCCGCGCCAAGGTACCATCAGCGAAAGCGTCATCCAGCGAGATCGCACCCGCGGCATCACCACCTTCCGGAGCAACAAGTTCCAGACGAGGATTCACTCTATCGTCGGCCACCGGCTCCACAGCATGGACGCGAGCGGTTTCTGCCACTGATTCCTGTTCAACATTGGGGGCTTTGTCTAGCCGCGCCTCCACTAAAACTCCCGTAGGACTGGAATTGCTAACATTCCAGAGATCATCGTGACGTCTGATCTCAGCCATGGCCTCGGCCCGTGACATCGCGCTGATCTCACTTTCGTTTGGTATCCGTAAGACCGTGCCGCGCTTCAATATGTTGATGTTGTCGTTACCGAAAGCTCGGGGATTGGCGAGTAGTAAGGCGAGCATCATTTGTTGAACACTAGTGGAATCGTCCGGGCGATTAGCGCTGGCAAGAGACCACAGAGTGTCGTTTACCTCAACCGGCCCTAAGACCGATTCTACCTTGTTGCTTGATTGCACGCCTAGTAATGCTGGGACCTTTGGCATCGCTACTACACCACTGGCGGGTGGGGTTGTTGCCGACGGTAATACGGCCTGGGCAGGATCGCTACGCGGAGGACGGAGTGATACGGCATACTCACGCACCACAAGGCCGTTAGCCCAACTCAGCTCGAGTAAGAATCTTAGATCTGGTGCACGGATAGCATCGCTGGATGAGATCTGAACGTATCCGGGATCGTTCGCAGCATCGACAACCTTGAATCTAAGCTGCAGGATTTCACCGTCACGCCGTATTTTGGCACGCTCAAACTGCGTTTCATCCGCTAGCTGAACTCTAACGCCTCCAAGTTCGGATCCCTCAACGCCAAGAATTTCAACACGCCCATCGTATGGTTCGTTCAAGACTGACAACTGGTCCAGTGTTCCCAACCCAAGACCGAGCACCGTTTGGGGCATCGAAACTAATACCAAAGCCGCGGCGAGACTCCGTAACATGATAGTTTCCTTGCTTGTTCACCGTTCAGTTTAAGCGTCGCTGAATCGCCGACACAGGGACCGTTTGCCCATTGGCAAAACGCCAAAGCAACCTTCGAATTAACGTTACTGTCAAATGTTACCTACCAACATCTAAATAGCTTTTTACCAAAATTTCCGCAATCTGGACACTATTCAATGCCGCACCCTTTCGAACATTGTCCGCAACCAACCACAAATTGATGCCGCGTGGGTGTGATATGTCCTCTCGAATCCGGCCGACAAAAACAAAATCGGCGTCCGCGCCTTCGGTAACAGCTGTAGGGTAACCACCGTTCTCATGTGCGTCCAAAACCTTAATGCCAGCCGCTTTGGCTAATAATCTACGGACCTCAGACGCACTAATCTTAGACTTAGTCTCAATATGCAAAGCCTCAGAATGACCGTAAAATACGGGCACTCGCACGCAGGTAGGGTTGACATGGATTTCCGCTTTACCCAATATCTTCTGAGTTTCCCACACCATTTTCATTTCTTCTTTGGTGTACCCGTTTTCCTGAAAGGCATCGATCTGCGGTAAGCAATTAAAGGCTATTTGCTTCGGGTAGACATCCGTCGCGATTGGCCGGGCATTCAGAAGGTCAGCTGTCTGTTTCGCCAACTCCTCCATGGCCCTCTTGCCAGTACCTGATACGGCCTGATAGGTCGCGACATTTA
>CAYFFH010000171.1:0-6724 GCA_964342175.1 uncultured Enterobacteriaceae bacterium
CTTTCTTTAGTATATGCGCCACTGAAATCCAGCCGCGACCATCAACGACCTTTGATTCTTCGACCTGACCTTCTACAGTCAACGTATCATCAGCATATGCGAAGGAATAATATCTGAGGGTCAGTTTCTTAATGAAAATTCGTGGACCTAACCAATGGCTGATCGCTTGCGCGAATAAAGCACCGTACATTTGCCCGTCAATAACGGGCCTCGCTAATGAACGCGCTTGCGCGAAATCCCTATCATAATGTAATCGGTGCCAATCCCACGTGGCTCCGCCGTAGGCAACAAGATCAGCAGCAGAAAAGGTCTTATCAAAGGAGGGCAAACTATCACCCACGTGAATTGTATCGGCCGTGCGTGTCTCTGGGATTTTCACTTGAGCGGCTGGTACACGACAGTCTCGCGGTTTGTGGCAAGTAACTCGCCTTTGTGATTGCAGTACCGCACGATGGATTCGACAAACAGTTGTGTGCCTCCTTTCGAAAACGAACGTTCCTGAATCTTGTCCAACCTCCACTTTGCGCAGATTCGATCTGTAGGCAAAACGGCCTGGAAAAACTCGTAGTCGTTTCCGACTCGTATCATGCGGCAGTCAGAAATAGGAAGGTCCCACACGTGTCCCGCATAACCCTCAAGATTCTTTTTGCTATCCGTATATTGGCAACTTTCACAAAGCAAGGTTGGTGGGGCAACTATGCTCGGGTAACCCGCTTCTTTTGCGTAACCATCATCTCGGTACAGTGGGTTATCGTCTTCCATGGCGACAGTAAAATACCGAATCGAAGCTCGACCAAGGCTTTCTGGAGCTTCGTACGAAACTTCTTTGCCTATCCAACTTTTTATTGCGTCTGTTAGCAGGGCCACGACCTCTCCAGTTGCAGGCGCGGCGCCTAGCCAATCACAGCGAGCGGATCGACTTCAAGTAACATGTCTTGGCGCAATAAGGCGTCACAAACGAGTCCGGTCGATACCGGAAACGGTTCGCTCAGTGCCTGACTTCTCACAGCACCTACGTCACGGTAGTTCGACAAGGCGCCAGGTACGACATACTCAATCGTTTTAATCAAATTTCGTGTCGTACCTCCTGTCGCCTGGATCACTTTAAAGATATTGTCGTAAATGTACTCGGCCTGATTTCCAATGTTACCTAGGTGCTCCACTTCTCCAGTTTCCGGATTAACCGAGCCTTGCCCCGCGAGGAAAAGAATATCGCCCGCCCTAACCCCCGGGTTGTATGTAAGTTTGTCATACCGAGACCAGCCCGGATTGATAGCAATCGGCGTGTCTCTGCTCGCGATAAAATCATATTGTATGAGGGCTTCGGGATGGATCAATCGTGGCATTACAATTCCCGCTGCGGCTGGGTACACGGGACCCAGAAAAGAGCGGCGGACGTCCCCGGTGCGGCGGTAATCCGCAAGGCCGTCAGGGGAGATATACTCAACTGTCTTAACAACTTGATCAAGACTAAGACCGAGGTTACGCAGCATCCTTTCAGCTGTTGAAAAAATTACTTCTGTCTGCGCCACAATGTCATTGGCGCCGACAAGGTTGCCGTCGCGGTCCAGGGGCATAATTGTAGGCAAGAAAATCAGGCCAGACGATTTATCTGACTCAGCCGCGGACCGTTCAATTGTCTTTTGATGGCTAGGAGTTACTGCAGTGATTTCAATTTCGATAAAAGCATCCGCTCGGAGTAGACTCTTTACCGGGACAGTGTTGACGGTCGGTTGATGGGAACCAAAAACTTCCTTACGCACCGCGACCGCTTCACCATAACGCTCAATGCCATCAGGTTTTAGATATTCGACGATACGAACGACGTCAGAAAATGATCCCCCAGCTGCCTCTAAAATAGCGCCAATTTTTTTGTATGCGGTACGCGCTTGCATCACCATGTCACCGCGCACCAAGATACGTTTTTCTATTTTGTCGAACTCAGATGCAGTGTGCCCAGACAGGTACAAGCGGCCGCCGACGCTTAACCCCAACGAGAATGAGTAACGAGAGTAATCGAACCAAGGAAAGTGTTCAGGTTTTATAGCAGTCGCGTTAATACAAATTCACCCCGCGCCGACGAAGAAATTCTGGCTCTTTATATTGTCAGGCGGCCACTGCTGGGTTACGTCGCCAAGCACTGAGGATATCTGCGCTATCCACCACCCAACCGAAACGAGTCCCCATCGTAGTTAGTGCCCATTCATGACGTTCCGGGGCAATTTCGCCAGTGGCATCTCGAACAATAAAAGTTCGAAAATCGCGTTGGGAGGCATCACGTACTGTTGTCTCAACACAAATGTTTGTAGTGACGCCACAGACGACCAGATGTCGGATATCATGCGCCGTTAAAATTGAATTGAGCGGTGTCCCGTAAAATGCGCTGTATCGATTTTTCTTCACGATGAAATCCTCCACTCGTGGGGCCATTTCATCAATCAGTTCGGCGTCCCAACTGTCCTTGGCGCACATCTTAGCCTCAATCAACCCTGGCAACACTTCGTTGGCTATGACACCTCCGTCTCTGTAATCTTCACGCCAGACAAGTCTCGTATAGATAATGGGCACGGTATGAGCTCGGGCAGCTTTGATCAGGTTTTCGCAAGGCTCTATCGCAGATTGGCATTGGGCAATATCAAAGCCTGCAGTCTTCGCTGAGCCCTCGTCGCGACAAAAGCCATTCTGCATGTCGACAATTATGAGCGCCGTTCGAGCTGTCGGTGGTAATTTCACGGCGACATTCTCCATATTCTGCGAGTTATTTATATTCAAACGGAGTATAAAGTCCGCCGGCGGGAATATCGTGCACTGGGACAAACCGGTTCGCGGGCAACCCCTCATACGTTGATTCGTCAGCATCAAATTTTTCAACAGCGAAGGTAACCTCTGCCATGCTAAGCAGCAAGCTCATAAGTTGTTTTTCAGCCTCTGGGAATTTATCTAACTGGAAAGCATCAAGATAGGCGATAACCGCCTCCAGCCGTGGGACCATTAGGTCGTAAAAATGCCGTAACTCTTGCTCTGTACTAGCGTGTCTTTTAGCGACACGTTCCGCCTCAGTCGCCAAACACCATCCGGATTCTGCTAACGGCTCAAGCTCGGCAAAGGCTTCAGGCAACATTAATGCATACCCTTACTCGATGGTTTCCCTGACTCCATCGCGCCAGTGGCGAATTTCCTGTTCAACGGCCCAATAGTTATGCCGTACGAACATTTCTTCGTCTTGTAATACGATGGAGTCGATGGCTCCCGATTCGAGAGCTTCTTGTGTATGTTCATGTGTCGTGCCGTCTTCCCGTAGCGCGTCGCGCAAAAGAATGCGCCCGTATTCTTCTGAAAACCGTTCTCCCGCCGTTTGGGCTTCCGGCATATGGATCTTAATCTCCCACAATAGGCGATTTTCTGAGAGGGGCCAGAATTGATGTGTATGCCAGACACCACCGAGTATAAGGATATTGGTGTTCGGAAAGAGATGCACAATATCGAATCCCCAATCCGGGGCATTACTGCTGTTGATGCCAGGTCCAGTCGGCTGATTGATCTCCCCTAACCGTGTGATCGAGCTGTATTTACCTAGGGCAAAAACCTCAACGTCTTGAGGCTTGTAATGTGGGTTGCCCGGCCAGTTCCCGTATCGATGACGGTTATAGAGCCGCATATCAAATGATTCAACATGGGGGCGGTCCGGTCTGTTGAATAACTTCGGCCACGTCTGCCCGTGCAGGTACGGCACGTGGTACACCTCCGATTGCGCATCAAGTGCTAGTTTCCAGTTTGAACGCTGAAAGGATTGATAATGGTAGCGTTGCGGTAATGCTTGGAAAGGGTAATCCCTCAAATGTGCGGCGATGGGCCCCAAGTAAGTTTCTAACGACTCTTCCGGTTCGGCTTGAAGATTAATGAAAATGAAGCCCTCATAGATTCCGAGCGAAACCGGTGGAAGGTTTAGCTTCCCGCATAAAGGCTCTTTGAAATTCCCCTCCTCCGGTACGAAAACCAAGTCTCCTTTGCCGTCGTAGACGAAGCCATGAAAACGACAAGCCCAAGCGCATGCACGCTGACTTCCCTTGTAATCCCAGACCAATTTATTCCCTCGATGCCGACATACGTTGTGGAACGCGCGGATTTCACCATCTCGCGCACGCACGATGAGAATAGAGGCTCGCGCGGCGTGGATTTCACGAACGATGTAGTCCCCTGGGTTAGGTATTTCGTCAACAGTGCCGACCGTCAGCCAGCAGCGCTTGAAAATTGCCTCTCGCTCCCATTCAAACCATTGCGGTGAGATAGCGGGCTCGATTGACACTGGTCCAGTGCCAATCTGAGCGAACTTCTCTCGCCAACGATAACCGAGATCGGAGGGCAGTGGAGTCAGTTCAAGTGGTTTAGGATTGCTAGCCATTGTGAAAACATGCCGAAGGAACGCTCACACGTCAACCCCCATGGGAAATCTTTCCTTACCTGCTGGTCGGTATAGCCTCGTCCGCGCCCCGTTCGCCCCCGTGCCCACTACAGTTGGTCGCGTAACACACGCCGCAATAGTTTCCCCGTAGGGTTCCGCGGTAATTCTTTGATGATCCGGTATTCCTTCGGGATTTTGAAGTTCGATAGCTGCGCTTTACAATGGGCTCCGAGTGCAGCGAGATCAAGTTCTGGGTGCTCGCTCACTAAAAACGCGACGACCCGTTCGCCCCAGTGCTCGTCCGGCACGCCCACAACAGCGGCCTCCGATACTCCCTCGAAAGCAAGTAATTCGTTTTCGACTTCCCTTGGGTATACATTAACTCCGCCCGTGATGATCATATCTTTCGCCCGTCCATCTATGTGCAGGAATCCATCCTCGTCTTGCCACCCGAGATCTCCCGCAGTTACCCAACCATTGCACCACGCCTGCGCAGTTTCATCCGGCTTATTCCAATAACCATTGAATAAATAGGGAGAACGCGAGTAGACGTGCCCCTTGTCTCCTGCCGCTAATTGCTGCCCATCCTCGTTCAGAATTGCGACCTCAGTGTATGGGAATGGTTGGCCCACACTGTCCGGTTTTCGCAGAATATCCGCAGGCCGGATGTTGCATACGATTCCCGCCTCAGTAGAACCATAGCATTCGTATAAAACACCTTCACCAAAGTAGGCAACCATCTTTTCTTTCGCTGGCTGAGGTAGCGGCGCGGCGTTCGAGATAATCGTTTTAAGGGCAGGGAACTGACGGCGATTAAGAGTTGCTGAAGGAAGTGCGAACAAAGCACTGACGTGAGTAGGGACTACGAAGATATTTGTCGCATTTGAGGCTTCCAGGTCATGCAGTAATCTTTCGGGGTCGAAGCTAGAGAGGATCGTACAGCACCCCCCGGTGAATAGAGGTGCTACGCCGAAAATAAATCCTCCGCCATGGTATAGCGGAGCGACAGCTATTGAGTGGTCATCGGCGCCGTAGCAACCATATTCCGCAGCGGCCGCAAGGAAACTGAGCGCCCTTGATCGATGTGAAAGCATGATTCCCTTCGGTTGTCCTGTCGTACCTGAGGTGTAAGAAATCGCGAAGCTCGATTCGTCGGAGACCGCCTGAATATCGACTGAACATACTGCGGAGTCACGCCATTTATCATAACTTGAGCCAAGCACATAAATCCGGTCGTCCGATATGATGTTCGCCGCTCGTGCTGTTTCTTCGCATGCTGGATGGACGAATATCGCATGCGATTGACTGTCAATCAGAAGAGCCCGAAGTTCTGCCGCTTTTGTGTGCGAGTTAGCGGTAACCACGACCACACCCGCATCCCCGAGACCCGCCACGACTTCGATATATTCGAGGCAGTTCGGCGCCAATAGGGTGACGTTACTGCCCGGTTTAAACCCGCTAGTAGCTGCCGCGGCCGTGACCTTTTCTATACGCAGCTTCAACTCCCAGTACCGAAGTCGTTCGCCATCGCAATAGATAGCCGTCTTTCGTGGATTCCGCAAAGCAGCGGTTCGGATCCCACGCCCAATTGTCATTGGTAAAACAGAATTCGTCATATTTGCGTACTTCGCCGCTTTCATCTTTCCCCGCATTCCTTTAGCGAACACGGCCGGTAGGCAACAGCCCTTATTGGAGTTGCGGTCCCAGAAATTTTATTACGATCTACTCCTCGAGCTCATCGGCGAGAGCCAGCAACCATCGCCGGTAGTCAATTGAAAACGTGTCGATTCCCCCGATATGCATCTCCTCGGAGAGATTCTCAGGCAACTCTTCCGGGCGTTGGGATTCCACGACCGGCTGGTCTTGCTCGTACACCATCGTAACGAATTCACCGAGCTCCTTGTCCCGATCATCCGGGTTGCCGAAGTCGCGTGAAGCTATGGTGAAGTTACGAATCTTCTTCGGCGAGATTGGTGTCGGATGAAAAAATAAGTGATAGCGTTTGCCATCCTCGAATAGGAGATTCAACACACAAGTGAGAGGCATAAACACTCGCCAGTCGCCCGAAAACCGGATGTGAGATTCCGTCGGCAGATCTTTCCCGCCCCACGCCGCGGTGTCGACGGGGACATGTAACCACGAACCTTCGCCTTGGCGATTCTCCAGACGGTTCTCCTCCCGCCAAACCTCATGCGGAGGAACCTCCGGAAGATTGCGATCACCTAGTGTCCTGTCATGCAAGATCGGGAAGTGCGAGTAATCCGTGTAGTTCTCGACTCGGCGAGGGGCGCTGCAGGCCCAGTCTACGGCCGGAACTGCGAC
>CAYFFH010000172.1:0-6644 GCA_964342175.1 uncultured Enterobacteriaceae bacterium
CAATCAACTAAAACATCAAAGACTCCGGTCCAATGCCCAAGTTGTAGCAGAATATTAGTCTCCATTTAAAATGTTATGAAAGCCATAGGATATTTCTACGAAGACACAGAATCACCTGAATTCTTCTTGTCCAATCAAAGAGAAGACTTCATTTCCTATTGTGCTCAAAATGACCACCAAGCCGTGACGGAATTTGTGGACAGGAAAATCGATAATACAAACCGTTCTGGCTACGACCTACTGTTAAAATACCTCCAAGAATCTGGTTCCGAATTCCTCTTATTAATAAGTGGCACAGAGGTTCTTGGTTATGACCTTGAGTCTTCTATAGATCGAATTCTTGAGCTTGATTCTTTTGGAGCTAAAGTTATATGCACAACTGGAGACGTACCAGATCCTTTCCAATATGCATTAAAACGATGGGCCAACGTTAATCCCAAAGGCACTAGGGGTCAACAAATAAAAGAAGCTATGATGGCCAAAGCAATGAGAGGTGAGGGACTCGGGAAGCCACCTTTTGGATACAAAATTGGTTCTGACGGCAGACTAGAACTCAATGAAAATGAGTACAGTGCAGTAAAACATATTTTCCAGATGTATACAAAAGAAAATATGGGAATGAGACGCATTGTCTCTAAGCTAAATCAGATGGGAGTCACTACAAGGAGTGGCCGAGGATGGTCTATAGTTACTATAAGAGACATCCTTAAAAACCGGTCCTATATTGGCACCTATAATAGATTCGGTATTGTAACTCCTAGGAACCACACCCCAATAATAGAACCTGAAACTTTTAGAATCGCGCAGGAAATCTTAGGGAGGTTTAACACGCGCAGAGCACAATTAAGCAACGAACCATTTATGCTGTCTGGCATGATCTACTGTGCTTATTGTGACAACAATATGATAGGAGTTAACAGACAACAAGGATGGAGGAAAAAGGATTCCTCTCATGTAACCGGCACCTACAGATATTATCAGTGCCAATCAAGAGTTAACAAAGGTATGTGCAACTATCACACATGGAAATCTGATGTATTGGAACAAAAGATAAAGGACCAAATGAAAGAATCTCTTATAAACGGGGAAGTGAATATAAAGGTCATGGCAGCAGGACTGTCTTCTTTACCAGATAGCAGCACCCAAACAGAATATCCTGACCCAAATTTTATAAAAACTTTAGAATCTGCAGCCGCCGGATTGATATCTCTTTCATATATGAGAGATGCCGTCAGTAGTATAAAGAAAACCAGACAAAATATAGGTCATACCTCACCTGATGACAACATACTCGCCAATGCTATAAACAGTGGCAATCTGTCCAATGTAATAAATAGTTGGCATACTCTGGATTCAAATACATTAATCCCCTTATATAAGGGTCTCATAGAAAAAGTAACCGTATCTGACGATTCAATAGATATAAAACTTAAGCATTTTTGACGCGTTATCGCTCTAATGATAAAATTATCTATCGTTGATCGGTAGATTGGGTGATCGCTCCATATTATATGGGGAGGAAAGTCCGAGCTCCGCTGAGCAGGGTGCTGGCTAACAGCCAGGCGGGGAAACCCGACGGAAAGTGCAACAGAAAACAAACTACCTCTTAAAAAAGGCAAAGGTGAAATGGCGAGTTAAGAGCTCACCGCTTCAATGGTGACATTGAAGGCATGGCAAACCCCACTCGGAGCAAGGCCAAATAGGAGAACCAAGATAGCTCAGGTCGTTCTCGGGTTGGCTGCTAGAGGCTGCAAGTAATTGTAGTCCCAGATAAATGATCACTGTCTCTACCCAGAGATACAGAACTCGGCTTATATATCTACCTTCAACGACTTTGTGTTGCTAAATACTAAAATACGGACAACAAAAATGACACCAATTTTATTACCTGTTAAGCTACATAGTAATGCCTGAAGATGATTTCAGAGAACACACAATCAAACAAGCTTTATCAACCAAGGTTTTGGGACACTCTGTAGTATTCCTTGAGTCAACTATTTCTACTATGACCGAGGCTCGTGAATTAGTTAGTAATAGTGCCCCTGAAGGAACTTTAGTAATTGCAGAGGAACAAACCGGAGGTAAGGGCAGGTTCGATAGGAATTGGGTTTCACCATACGGTGTTAATCTGTATATATCGTTGATACTGAATCCTTCAACAGAAATTCTTGTGAGATTGGGTATAATTACGTCTCTTGCATTGGCCAGAGTTATGCGTAATTTCCTTCCCTATAACAAAAATGTATCCATAAAATGGCCCAATGATTTACGCATAAACAAAAAAAAGGTTGCCGGAATCTTGATAGAAAACCGCATTGGTGTCCATCAAGACCAAAATTATTCTATAATAGGCGTTGGGGTAAACGTAAATTCACAACCTATTAAAATCTCATCCATATCAGCAATAGCCACCAGTATATTCCAAGAAACGAATACCTTCACGAATAGAGTCGCATTTTTAAAGTCTTTCATGAAGGAGCTAGAGAATCTATATCTTAACGTTGTAGATTACGATAGCATCAATCGTGAATGGAAAATGTATTTGGACAATATAGGGGATAACATCACCGTCAGATGGGGTGACCGTACCTATGCGGGTATAGCAGAAGATGTAGACACAAATGGTAGTTTAATTTTGAGACTACCAGATGGAAATGCAAAAATTCTCCCTGCAGGAGAAGTAACTTTAACACCTTAGGTAAACATCAAAAAGACAGTGTTTCACCGATTCCCATTAATATAGCCTTCTCGTATATATAAGATGCAACACAAATATCCTCTAAAGCTATTCCCTGAGACTCAAATAGTGTAAAAGAATTATCATCACTGGTACCTGACAGATTGCCAGAAACAATATCTGATAATTCCACGATTTTATCCCAACTAACAACCCCTGAGTCTATTGCAACTACCAAGTCAGCACATTCTATCCTGGCTTGCTCCAAATCATCAACGGCAATGACAGATGATCTAGTTATCGCCTGTTCGTCTAATTCTCTCCTACTCAAAGAATTGGCACCGGCGGCGTTTATATGAGCTCCTGCTTTAACCCAATCACCAAATACAACTGGATCAAGGGTTCTCACATTAGTGATGGCCACGACTATATCCGTATCTATTACAGCTTCTTCAGCAGAATCTACAGATACTACGTCTATCTGTAGAGATTTGCTCATAATATCAGCGAATTCTTCCCGTCTGTTTTGATTCCTGCTAAATGCTTTTATTAAACTAATGTCACGAACGCTGCATATAGCAGATAATTGAGATCTAGCCTGGAATCCCGTTCCCACAATTCCTACCGTACCTGCCTTTTCTGCTGACATGTACTTAGTCGCTAAACCACTTGCTGCACCAGTTCTTATTTGTCCAAGTGAACTAGCTTCAATGATTGCCAACAACCTTTTGGACTCGCCTCCGTATAGAAGAACCAACGGTTTGCCAGCACCCATAACTTTAAACCCACTGACTTTCATATCTCCAAGAACTGAAACCATCATAGTTAGACCGATTCCATTTGCCTCTGGGCGGACTCTAGAAAGATTGACAGCAGTACCAGAGGATTTTTCTTTGAAGCCTTTTTCTAAGGCACCTATAGCTCCCGGCATATCTAACAATTCCACAACATCGTTTTCAGAAAGAAATATCGTCATTTTGTCTCCTCCAAGCTATGTCGTTAAGATCTTCAATCATAATGTTAGGCGAATGTAATACAAGACACCGTTAATAACTCTCATTATAACCACACGATGCAACCAAAACCACACGATGCAACCAAAACCACAGACAAATGGCTTCTTATTTGCCTAGCTACATGAACTATCATACAATGAACCCTACTTACACTGTATTCTTGTAATAAGGAAAAATACTTGAAGACAAGACGAGATTTAGATTATGAATCATTTTTGACATTGGCATCTCAACAAGGATTCAACACAGATGATGGTCACATGGAAGATTTATATATCGAAGTACAAGCCATGTACAGAAGAATGCAAGAACTAGACCATATAATACTTCCTCGCACTAAAGATTACCCAGACATGAAAGAAAAATCCTAAGAAATGCCTGATAAAGATATATTTACATTCACCATAGACGAACTTTCCCATTATATTGGCACGAAGCAAATCTCTCCTGTGGAGGTTTTGGGGAAATACATAGAGAGAATAGAAAAAACAAATCCTATATTAAATTCTTTCATAACAAAAATGTTTGACAATGGGACACTAAAAGCTGAAGAAGCTGAAAAACAGATCATAAAAGGGAATTATAGAGGACCGCTGCACGGTATACCAATAGGACTTAAAGACTTATTTTGGACAAAGGATACGACTACCACCTCTGGATCGAACATAAACAAGGAGTTTATTCCTCATGAGAACTCTACCGTAGCAGACCTTCTAAATGAAGCTGGCTCATATTGTCTTGGAAAATTACATATGACTGAATTTGCCTTCGATGGAACCAGCCTGAATAGACACTTCGGACCCGCTAATAATCCTTGGAATGTAGAATACATGGCCGGTGGTTCGAGCAGCGGTGCGGGGGTCGCTGTTGCTAGTGGCCAACTACCCTTGGCTATTGGCACTGACACTGGTGGTTCTGTGAGAGTCCCAGCTTCGCTGTGTGGAATTACTGGCCTAAAGCCTACATTCGGAATGATAAGTAGATTTGGAGTTACTCCTTTATCTTGGTCTATGGATCACGTGGGGCCTCTGGCCAAAACTGCCAAAGATACGGCAATAGCACTAAATACCCTCGTAAAATACGATCCTAAAGACCCTGACTCAACCGCGATAAGCCAGCAGGATTATACAAAAGGCCTAGATGAGGGAATAAAGGGAATACGCATAGGCATACCAAAGAATTTTATATGGGATCTTGTGGACCCAGAAGTAAAATTAGCTTTTTACAAGTCGATTGAAGAGACTGAAACGCTAGGTGCAGTTGTGAAAGAAATTGTTAATCCAAATCTGGAATTGATCAACATGGCAGGAAGTATTGTTCAAACTTCCGAAGCTGCCACTATTCACCGAGCTAATGTCCTGAATAAAGGGAATTCTTTCGATCCTATCATAAGAATGCGCATCGAAACAGGCCTGTTTATAACAGCAGAGTCTTATATTAAAGCACAGCAAATACGAATGGATGAAAAAGCCAGATTAATCAAACAATTCGACGAAGTAGACTTAATAGCCACTCCCACCACCTCTATACCCGCTCCTCGCCTGGATCAAGAGCGCATTGAAATCAACAACCATGATGTTCACATAAGGGAAGCGTTACTAAGAATAACCCGTATCTTCAGCACGATCGGGTTACCAGCAATATCAATACCTTGTGGCTTTACCAAAAAGAAACTTCCTATAGGATTGCAATTCGTGGCTAAACCATTCAATGAGCAAACACTCCTCAAAGCTGCCCATTGCTTTCAAGAGATTACAAACTGGCACAAGGTTAGACCTGATTTTTGACAAAACTTAGCTGAATCAGAACCAAGTATATATAAAAGATTCATATAATAACCTAAGCGCTAAAATTGTCAGAACAAAGCTGAATGCTTTACGGAAAATCCGCTCTGGCATCCATAGTAAAATCGTCTTTCCTGACCAAGTACCCAGAATTCCGAATAGAATCATGCAGACTATAATGGAAAGATAAGGAGTGAAAGAAAAACCTAACAGGCCAAAGGCTAAAATCTTAACACCGTGTTGGCAAGACATAAAAGCCGCATGAGTGGCTACAGTCATTCTACGCTCGCTGGTAGTAGCTCTTATGAATGGTGCTATCAATGGGCCTGTTCCGCCAACAAACATAGTTGCGAATGATGATACAACTCCAACTCCAAAAAAAGTTTTCCTTGACGGACCAATTACACCAGAAGCAGGACCCCACAAAGAGTAAAGTATAAATAGGCCTATTATGCCTTTCAATAAATTCGCCGGTAAAGCAAAAACTACTTGTCCCCCTATAGTTGCCCCAATAATTGTTCCTAAAACAAAAGACGTCATCCATGTATATTTGATATGACTCCACATCATTGTGGCCCTAGAAAAATTTGAACTCACTTGTATAACTGCATGCACGGGTATTATCGCAATAGGAGGCATCAAAGATGCAATTATGGATATCAACATAGCACCTCCGCCTAATCCGAAAGCAGCAGATATAACCGATGTGAAAAAGCTAGAAATACAAAGTACGATGAAAGCCCATTCGGAAACACCACTGGAGCTTGATAATAAGTTGTTTAGAAAATCCATGATTTTAAGCCGTCGTGCAGATTCCTAATGTCTATCACCGTGACCAAGCGACCGTTGAGGATCTACCTTATCTCTAACAATCTGTTTTATTTCTTTTGGCTCTGGAAATTTTTTCTTTAATTTTAAAGACCACACTATATCTCCGTTTATTCTAATCTCAAATATTCCGCCACCAGATGGTATAAGACATATTTCTTCTATATTATTTTCAAAGCTATTCAAAATTTCTTGAGTAACCCAGGTTGCTCTAATCATCCAGTTACATTGAGTACAATATTCAATTTCTATTCTGAAACTTTGTTCTTTATTCACTTCATCCCTCAAAATTGATTCGCATTGTTGCATATTCACGAGAATACCATATTAATATACTAT
>CAYFFH010000173.1:0-6638 GCA_964342175.1 uncultured Enterobacteriaceae bacterium
CCGACACCGCGTAACGAGATGACAGTATCGTTGAGATCGAGCGTCATCCGCGCCAGGCTTAAACGCTAGGCCTTCTTGCGCATCACACGGACGACGGTCTTAATCCTGCGCAGTTTGCGAATGAGATCTGCTAGGTGTTTCCGATCTTTCAACGCTACAATTAAGCGCATGTGAGCGTATTTTTCGTCACGCTCACTTAGTACTACGTCTTCTATGTTACCGTTCTCCTCCGCAACGGCAGCGGCAATCGTCGCGAGCACGCCTCGTTTGTTAACAACATCAAGCGAGAGCTCGACGTTAAATTCTTGGTCGATACCGTGCGCCCACTCGACATTGACCCATTTGTCTTTATTGTCCCGTCCGTCGACAACGTTAGCGCACGAGGGTTGATGTATCACAATCCCGCGCCCGGCGGTGAGTATGCCGATAATTGGGTCGCCTGGTATTGGATAGCAACATTTTGGAAAACTGACCACCATGCCTTCGGTACCGTGAATTAGAAGCGGATTAGGGACCGTACTTCTTCGCAATAATCTACGGCGGCGTTTTGGTTTTGGGAGCTCTTCTTGTACGCCGGCAAGCGAACGAGCCACCAACGGAGCTGGTCGATCGCCCAGGCCGATCTCTGTGAGTAGGTCGTCGACGGTATTGAGTTTGAAATTTCCTAATGTTGTGTCGAAGCGATCCTTTGGTAGTGTACCTAGTGATAATGAAAAGTATTCGAGTTCACGTTCCAACATTCGTCTACCCAGCGTCTGTGCTTCGTCTGCTTTTAGGTTCTTTAAAAAATGTCGGATCATCGCCCGCGCCTTCCCGGTTATGACGAAAGTCAGCCAAGCCGGATTTGGCCTAGCGCCGGGAGCTGTGACGATTTCAACTGTTTGGCCGGTCTCCAGTGGTGTCCGTAGTGGAGCAAGACGTCGATTAATTCGACACGCAACGCAGGTATCGCCGATATCGGTATGGATCGCATACGCAACATCCACGGCGGTGGCACCGCGAGGCATTTCAAGAATTTCGCCTTTCGGCGTAAACACATAAATGTCGCTGGGAAATAAGTCGACCCTGACGTGTTCGAGGAATTCCTGCGAATCACCTGCCTGGGTGTGCATTTCCAGCACACCGCGTAGCCATTCCCGCGCAAGTTTGTGGGCACTTTTGGCAGCGCTACCCCCAGATTTATATAGCCAATGTGCGGCGATACCCGCTTCTGCCACTTGATCCATTTCGTTGGTCCTGATCTGGACTTCGATTGGTACACCAAAGGGTCCAAAGAGAACCGTGTGTAGCGACTGGTAGCCATTGGCCTTGGGTATGGCGATGTAGTCTTTAAATTTCCCTGGTACTGGGTGATATAGATTATGTGCTACTCCTAGCACCCGGTAGCAGGTATCAACGGAATCAACGATGATCCGAAACGCGTAAACATCGTTTACCTCCGAGAAAGGCACTCGCTTCTCCTTCATCTTGGAGTATATGCTGAATAGGTGCTTCTCACGTCCCACAATATGCGCGACTAGGTGCTCTTGCCGAAGGCTGTGCTTTAGCCGATTATTTATCTTGGTTATGACTTCTTTACGATTCCCCCGGATCCGTTGGATTTCCTTTTTGATTACTCGGTAACGCATTGGGTATAGCGTGGCAAATCCAAGTTCTTCGAGCTCTAGGCGGATCCCGTTAATACCCAGACGTTGCGCTATCGGCGCGTAGATATCCAGTGTTTCGCGCGCAATCCGACGCCGCTTGTCAGGCGCCAAGGCTCCGAGCGTACGCATATTGTGTAGCCGGTCAGCAAGCTTAACCAAGATGACGCGGATGTCATCGGCCATTGCCATCAGCATTTTTTGGAAGTTAGACGCTTGCTTCTCCGCCGGAGAATCGAATTCGATCTGGGTTAATTTGCTAAGCCCATCCACAATGGTTGCTACTTCTGGACCGAATTCTGAACTAATTTTTTCTTTACCGGTTTCGGTGTCTTCGATCACGTCATGCAGCATTGCGGCGACGAGTGTGTCTTGGTCCATGTGCATTTCAGCAAGGATATTCGCTACTTCCAGCGGGTGCTGGACGTAGGGTTCGCCGCTTAAGCGAAGTTGTCCTGAGTGGGCTTCGGCGCTGAACTCATAGGCCCGTCGGACTTTGTCAACTTGTGCGTCGGTGAAAAACGAACGCACTCGGTTACAGAGGTCGTCTATTGCCAGTAACTGCGTCGTGGCGTGCATGGGTGAGGCCACGGCTCGATTTAACGAGCTGAACGTTGCGTATTACAACGGTTCAGAAGGGGGTAGTTCAAGTGCGGCGAACTCGGCTGCAAGTTCGAACTCCTCAGCCGCGCGCTCTTTTGCTTCGAGCTCATCAAGCACATCGGCATTCATCACACCTGCAGCGATCTCACGCAACGCGATTACCGTAGGTTTATCGTTCTCTCCTTCTACCAGTGCCTGTGCGCCTTGGGATAAGTGGCGCGCGCGCCGTGCTGCTGCGAGCACCAAGTCAAAGCGGTTGTCTATGAAAGCAAGGCAATCTTCCACTGTTAGTCGGGCCATTTCTAATCAACCTTCTGAAGAACCAGGGTTAAACCGATGGCTGAGCATATCAAACTGAGCCCTCGGACGCCATTCGGTCGAGTATTTCGCGTAGTAATTTGTGCTGAGAAGCAGTTTTTAGCCGAGAGGCGCCTATGATGAGACAAAGTTCTTCTAGCGCGCGTTCAAAATCATCGTTTACCACGAGAAATTCGTATTCACGATAGTGTGAAATCTCGCTCATTGCAGCTTGCATACGTTGGTGAATGATTTCTTTCTGGTCCATGCGTCGAGCAACGAGACGTTCTCTTAAAGCGGTTTCTGATGGAGGCATAACGAAAATTGATACCGTATCCGGGTAGATGTCGCGAATACTACGAGCGCCTTGCCAATCCAGTTCTAGCAGCAAGTCAGTGCCAGTATCCAGAATTTGGTCTATTTGCGTTAGCGATGTGCCGTATAGGTTTCCGAACACTTGCGCATATTCCAAAAATTCACCTTCTTGGATCATTCTTTCAAACTCGGGTTCGGTTATAAAAAAATAATCGACCCCATCTGTTTCACCAGGCCTCTGTGCCCGAGTGGTATGGGAGATTGAAGCAGCAACATTCGTCATGCGTTTTACAACAGCATTTACGAGACTTGTTTTTCCCGCTCCCGATGGCGCGGAAATTATTAATAGATTTCCCGCTGTAGTATTCATTGTCCTACTCAATATTCTGGATCTGTTCTCGCATTTGCTCAATGAGAACCTTGAGTTCGACGGATGCCGTCGACGAATCGATATGGGATGATTTTGATCCGATTGTATTTGCCTCGCGATTCAATTCCTGCATCAGAAAATCGAGTCTCCGTCCGGCCGGTGAGCCTTTTTCCACAACACGTCGTACTTCCTGCAGGTGTGCTTCGAGCCGGTCCAATTCTTCTGCCACGTCCAATTTCTGTATTAGCAATGCACACTCCTGTTCGACCCGGCCGTTATCGAGATCTTGTAAATGTTCCTGTAGTCGTTGTAAATAGCGATCGCGGGTGAGTGCGATTATCTCTGGTATACGAATACGCAATTCCGTAACTTGTGTCTCCACGCCGTCGCAGCGCTGTGAAATAAATTCATAGAGTTTTTCGCCCTCACGTTCCCGCGTTTCGATTAGTTGATCGAGTGCTTTATGGAACCCACATATAATTTCTTTTGACATAGTGCTGATTTCTTTTTCCTCCACTTCAAGAACACCAGGCCATTGTAAAACGTCCATCGGATTTAAGACGTGACTCGATTCAGCTAATTTACTAATTTTTTTGGCTGCACCAATCACTGAGCGAGCATATGACTCATTGATGACAATCCCGCTCGCATCAGTATTTGTTTCAACGCGGAGGTTACAATCGATTTTACCGCGGTGTACTTGTTCGAGAAGTTTCGCGCGAAGTTCAGATTCCATAAAGCGGAAGTCATCCGGTAAGCGGAAAAAAACCTCCATATACCGATGATTAACCGAGCGCAGTTCCCAGGTAAATTGACCAGCGCTGCCTTTGTATGCGCACCGCGCAAACGCGGTCATGCTAAAAATCATACGACTCTCCTGGTCTGGGTGCTAGGGCCGTTTTCAAGGTTATCTGCACTCATACGCAATCTCTGCATCCCCGTTGTATATTTTAACGGTTCATGTTTCTTCGTCATAGTAAAACACGGTTATAATTAACATTCCTCCAACTTTAGGCCTCTGTTGATCACATGACTGACCGCCCCAGTGGTCGCGCACCAAATGAAATGCGCACAATAAAATTTTCGCGACACTATACGAAGCATGCCGAAGGCTCAGTCTTGGTCGAATTCGGGAACACTAAAGTCTTATGTAATGCTACGGTCGAAGATCGGGTTCCTAGTTTTCTGAAAGGCAAGGGTGAAGGTTGGATCACGGCGGAATACGGTATGTTGCCTCGCTCGACGAATACCCGCATGCGGCGTGAGGCGTCACAGGGGCGACAAGGCGGGCGGACACTAGAGATCCAGCGCTTGATTGGACGTTCGTTGCGTGCGGTTGTGGACCGCGGTGCACTTGGCGAGCACACGGTAACGATCGACTGCGACGTAATCCAAGCGGACGGAGGCACGCGAACGGCGGCGATAACGGGCGGTTACATTGCGTTGGTTGACGCGGTGAGAAAAAGCCTCGAGGATGGCTCAATGAGCAGAAACCCGTTGCATGGTGCTGTAGCTTCCGTTTCCGTTGGTATATTCGAGGGCGTTCCTGTTCTGGATCTTGATTATCCTGAAGATTCGAACGCAGAAACTGATATGAATGTCGTTATGAATAACGCGGGCCATTTCGTCGAAGTTCAAGGCACTGCAGAAGGCCACGCGTTTAGGCGGGAAGAGCTCGACTCGTTACTTGATTTAGCAAAGCTTGGAATCGATCATCTGTTGATGATGCAGGAGAAAGTCCTGCGCGAGGAGTAGCGCATTCTTTCTACCACATGGTCAACATCGTTTTAGCTAGTGGTAATAGAGGTAAGCTCACCGAGTTAACAGATTTGCTCCGAGATGTCCCGGTAACCGTCGTGGCGCAATCTGATTTCAATGTACCAGAAGCAGCCGAAAGCGGTCTCTCATTTATCGAGAACGCAATTATCAAAGCTCGTAATGCAGCAGCGTTCACAGAATGCCCGGCCCTTGCTGATGATTCTGGGATCGCTGTTGACGCCTTAGCTGGTGCTCCAGGAATTTACTCTGCCCGTTACGCTGGCGACGGTGCGAGCGACGTAGAAAATCTAGAAAAGCTGCTTGCTGACACCGAACATGTGCCAGATGAACAACGTCAATGCCGCTTCATTTGTGTTGCCGCGTTTGTACGTAATGCAACCGATCCTTTACCGGTTGTGTGCGAGGGAATTTGGTCTGGGCGTCTTTTGCGCGCGCCGGTTGGAACGTATGGGTTCGGTTACGATCCAATATTTTATGTTCCGGATAGAAACTCTTCTTCGGCAGAGCTAAAATCGGAAGTAAAAAACGAGATCAGTCACCGGGCTCAAGCGCTCCGACAAATGGTACGAGTGCTAAGCGATGAATTCTCCTGCGCTGCTAGCTTTTCCTCGTGAAATTGACCGATCCAATTCCGGTTGGTTTGTATATCCACCTCCCATGGTGTACACGCAAATGTCCATACTGTGATTTCAATTCACACGAGACCTCGGGCGAGGTGCCATTTGAGTCTTATGTTGATGCGTTGTTACGTGACTTAGAAACCGAAACCGACCAACTCTGCGGCCGGTTAGTGGACACGATTTTCATTGGTGGTGGGACGCCAAGCCTATTTCCAGTAGTAGCGGTGCAGCGACTACTTGACGGCGTTCGTGCGCGAGTGAAATGTGTCGACGCGGTAGAGATCAGTTTAGAGGCTAACCCGGGATCTGCCGATGCATCACGGTTTGCTGGGTTTAATACCGCCGGGGTTACCCGACTGTCTGTCGGTGTACAGAGTTTCCGCGACCACCAACTTAAACGACTCGGACGAATACATGACGGTGCGGCGGCACGAGTGGCGTTAGACGCCGCTCGTGCCGCTGGCTTTAAAAATATTAATATTGATCTAATGTACGGGCTACCGGAAGACCAGTCAGGCGATAGTTTGAGCGATTTAATCGAGGCTTTAAATTACGAACCGGAGCATATCTCTTGGTATCAATTAACGCTGGAACCGGGCACGGCATTGGCGCGTAACCCACCCGTGTTACCTGAACACGATGCCATTGCTAACGAATTTGATACTGGTTCGGATTTGTTATCGGTTTCGGGCTATGAACATTATGAGGTCTCAGCCTATGCGCAGCCCGGGTTGCGTGCAGGACATAATCTAAATTACTGGCAATTCGGTGATTACATCGGGATCGGAGCTGGTGCGCACGGTAAGGTTACCGGCCCTGAGGGAATATTCCGTAGCCAAAAGCGACGCAACCCGTCGGCCTACCTGTCTCAGGCGGGTTCGCCTAAGTGCACCAAGCGGACGGGTCCCATAGGTGACGCCGAACTTATCACTGAATTCGCGATCAACGCTCTGCGCTTGCGTGAGGGATTTGCAGAGGATTTGTTTACTTCCCGTACAGGTCTTGAACGAA
>CAYFFH010000174.1:0-6619 GCA_964342175.1 uncultured Enterobacteriaceae bacterium
CCCTCCTCACCGCTGTAGTGACGAACATATTTACCTAGGTCAAAGGCTTCAAGAAAACATGACTCGCATTCAAGTAGCAATTCATTGTTTTCTGCAATTTCAATACCCCGCTGTTTTAGTTGAAAGACTACACCGAAAATCGTGCTTCCGCGGTTCAAGAGCGCCCCAGCCAACATTGCCGCATTTACTCGCTTGCGCTCCGGATCTTGCTCTCGGTCATAGGCTTCACGCGCCGCGTCTAATTTGTGGCTCGGTGTATTAATTCCAGGTTCTGTATGGTGGAATACCCGTTTAGTCAACCCAGCTATCAACTCTCGGCGCGCAGCGTCTTCATCGCTTGGAACTTCATACCGTCGGATCCAATAACCGTCATAGAATACAACCTCTGTACCATTGAGTCTGGAGACCGTGCCATTCGTCACTGCTCGTTCCGCTGCTTCATTATTACTGGGATTTTGATTGCTAGCCATTAAGCGAACTCACGTTTTAAGTGTCAAAAGGTGACGTTTTTATATGCACAGCCTAAAGTCCACTAGACTCGGGTAAAATATAATCGTTAAACATACTTCGCAGAGCCAGCTTACTAATTTTCCCGGTGGCCGTGTGTGGTATTTCATCGACAAACGCAACATCATCCGGGATCCACCACTTAGCGACTTTGCCTTCGAAATAACGAATCAGTTCTTGCGCCTCGATTTCATCACCATCAGACTTGACAACAACGAGTAAAGGCCGTTCCTGCCACTGCGGATGCTGGATGCCAATCACCGCAGCCTCGGCAACTGCGCTGTTTCCCATCGCGATATTCTCAAGCTCTATCGAACTTATCCACTCGCCACCGGATTTGATCACATCTTTCGTTCGATCTGTGATCCGGATGAAACCCTCTGAATCGATCGTCGCTACATCACCGGTATCGAACCACCCTTGTTCTGAGTGCGCGTCACTTGGTTCTTCAAGTTTAAAGTAGGTCGCGCAGACCCACGGACCACGGACCTTTAGAGAACCGTAGGCAACGCCGTCCCAGGGTAGTTCTTTCCCGTCATCATCAACGATTTTAAGCTGAACACCAGGGATTGCGCGACCCGCACTTTGCATATGACGATCCAGCTCCTCTCCTCTCAGAGCCGCGGTTGCGGGTTTATGATTATTTACCGCTCCAAGCGGATTCGTTTCCGTCATACCCCACGCATGGACAACCTGTACCCCATACAAGTCATGAAACTCCTGCATCATCGACAGCGGGCACGCAGAACCACCGATGGCAGCTTTTCGTAATGGCTTTAAATGACGCCCCGTCTCCTTTGTGTATTTCAGAATAGGGAGCCACACAGTCGGCACGCCTGCAGAGATGGTGACACCCTCATTATTAATTAAATCGACCAGTAGCTTCGGCTCACTCAGAGTTGCACTCGGACCGGGCATCACGAACTTCGTCCCAACCATCGCACCTGCGAACGGAAAACCCCAAGCACCGACGTGAAACATCGGCACAATTGGAAGTACGCAATCAAGAGCTGAAATCCCCATAGTATCGGGTAACGCTTGGCCATAGGTGTGCAACACTGTTGAGCGGTGACTATACAACACGCCTTTTGGGTTACCCGTAGTCCCTGATGTGTAGCACAAGACCGCTGCCGTATTCTCGTCTAACTCTGGCCACTCATGCTCGTCGTTCTCAGCCTCAAGAAGAGTCTCGTAGCATATGACATTAGGTAAAGTCGTCTTCGGCATATGCTTAGCGTCAGTCAAGATGATACAGCCCTTTATTCGCGGACAATGAACCACAATTTTTTCGAGCAGCTCCGCGAACATAACATCTACAAAAATGAACTCATCTTCAGCGTGATTAATAATATAGATAAGTTGTTCCGTATACAGGCGCGGATTAATTGTGTGACAAACTCTGCCGCTGCAAGAAATGCTGAAATAAAGTTCCATATGCCGGTAATCATTCCATGCTAGCGTCGCTATCCTGGCGTCACTCCCGGCACCGATCTTATCGAGTGCATTCGCGAGCTTCCGCGCACGCGAGAAGCATTCTCCGAACGTGTAACGATGCAGCGGGTTATCTGCAGTAACGGAGACAACCTCTTGCGTCGGATGGTTCCGATCAGCGTGACTCATGATTGTCTTGACTAATAATGGAACCTCCATCATTAAACCTTCCATTGAGACCTCCAGGACTCATTCAACAAAATATTTTTTTTGATTCGTTTAAGCTAGATTATCATGGGTGACAATAACGAACACCGCGGCAGCGCCACGTTATTAACCACATCGACACTTTATTAAGTAAAATCGGATTAACTAGCTCGACAAGCCCATTTCCTTAAGAACGTGCGCGAGCGTAAAACCTCCACTGCAGGCGTTAGCCATGGTAAATTTCGCAACATGGCACTTAAATCAATTTCTATTCCCCGACCAGACGATTGGCATTTGCATCTACGGGATGAAAGTATTCTCGCGGCCGTGCTGCCAGATACAGCGCGCATATTTGGCCGTGCGATCGTTATGCCTAACCTACGCCCGGCAGTCTGCACGGCCCGTGATGCTGCTGCATATCGGTCGCGCATAGAAGCCTCAATTCCCAAGCGTTCTAACTTTACGCCCCTAATGACAGCCTATCTTACCGACGCAACCGACCCTTTTGATCTGCGCGCAGGTTGGAATGACGGCATTTTTCACGCCGCAAAACTATATCCGGCTGGAGCCACTACCAACGCCGACGATGGGGTCACTGATATCCTGCAATTGAACAATGTTTTCGAAATGTTGCAAGAACTTAACATGCCATTGTTAATTCATGGGGAAACGATGGACCAACAAGTAGATATATTCGACCGTGAGGCCGTATTTATTGAAAATACCTTATCGCCGCTGCACCAACGCTATCCAGCTATGAGGATAATACTTGAGCACATAACGACCAGTGAAGGCGTAGCATTCGTCGAAGCGGCCGATGCAAATGTCGCAGCGACAATCACACCACACCATTTAATGCTTAATCGAAGCAATATTTTCAATGGTGGTCTCCGACCCCATTATTACTGTCTCCCCATCGCAAAACGGGAGCACCATCGCCGCTCATTAAGAGTTGCGGCAACTTCAGGCAATCCAAAATTTTTCTTGGGTACCGACTCGGCGCCCCACCTAACATCCGATAAAGAAAGCGATTGCGGTTGCGCTGGCGTATATAACGCGGCGACTGCGATGTCGTGCTACACCCAAGTATTTGATGAGGAACAATCCTTGGATAAGCTCGCGGGCTTCGCATCACATCATGGCCCCGATTTTTATCATCTACCACGCAATACTGAAATGATAACGCTCGTACGATCTGAAACATTAGAACCACCCCCGGATATTGAGGTTGATGGCGATAAAATCCGACAATTCCTACCCGAAACGCCAGTACGTTGGCACCTCATAGACGAGCAGCAGTAATGACCTTCGCCCACACTTTCGCATCTACTGAAGAAATGCTCGCCTTCGACCGCGAGCACATTTGGCATCCCTATAGTAGCGTCATTAACCCTACCCCTGTGTTCCCGGTAGCAAGCGCGAATGGCAACAAGATCATACTCGAAGACGGCCGTATCCTAATCGATGCCATGGCCTCTTGGTGGTCAGTTATTCACGGATATAACAACCCAAAGATCAATAAGGCCTTGCATACCCAGATCGATGAAATGGCACACGTAATGTTCGGTGGACTGACTCACCGTCCAGCAATTAATCTCGCTTCTCGTTTAATTAAAATTACCCCAGATTCGCTTGATAGAGTTTTTTTTTCCGACTCCGGGTCAGTCGCGGTCGAAGTCGCAATAAAAATGGCGATTCAGTTTTGGGCGGCGCGTAACCAACCAAACAAACAAAAATTATTGACCGTTCGAGGTGGCTATCACGGAGATACGTTCGGGGCTATGGCCGTCTGTGACCCGGTAAATGGAATGCACAGCCTATTTGCTAGTGTTCTACCTAGTCATATATTCGCCGACCGACCGACCATTCCGTTCGGAGGAAACTGGACGAGCGATGCGTTCATGAACATAGAGCGCTCTTTATCCGAATATCGCGACGAACTTGCAGCGGTTATCATCGAGCCAATAGTCCAGGGCGCCGGTGGCATGTGGTTTTACCATCCAGAGTATCTGCGCCAGTTACGCGCGTTGTGTGATGAGCTGGACACGCTACTCATATTCGATGAAATCGCAACAGGTTTTGGTCGATCAGGAAAATTATTCGCTTGCGAACACGCCGGAGTCACGCCTGACATTATGTGTTTAGGGAAGGCTCTAACAGGCGGTTATATGAGCCTTGCTGCCACGTTAACGACGCCAGACGTTGCGGAGGTAATCTCCCGCGGCGACCCTGGCGTATTCATGCATGGACCTACGTTTATGGCCAATCCGATTGCTTGTACAGCGGCTATTGCAAGTATCGATATCCTGCTGGAGTCATCCTGGTTGGATAGAGTCACTCGCATCGAAACGATATTGAAAAAGAATCTCGCAGCATGTGCTCTATTACCAGTCGTAGAACGGATACGTATACTCGGTGCAATTGGGGTAGTAGAGCTTAAACGCGAAGTTGATATGCACAGAATACCGCAAGCTTTCGTAGACCGCGGAGTATGGGTGCGGCCATTCGGACGACTAGTGTACGTAATGCCGCCATACACTATCACCGAACCAGAACTGCTCACCATCACGAACGCTATTTTCGAAGTATTGACCAATCCGCCTCTGACTTGACGCCTAGCCGATTCAAAACTGGATTCAGACAGAGTTAGGTCGTAGCCAACGCCTCCTCGCTAGGGCAGTACGCTACACCAACCGTGCCTGCGACATTGGGCTCGGTGATTTTACCGCGATATACATTCAAACCAGCGAGTAGATGAGGATCTCCTGTCAACGCTTGCTGGCACCCCAAATCTGCGAGCTTGAGCACGTACGGTAACGTTGCATTATTTAGCGCGTAAGTCGAAGTCCGCGGAACGGCACCAGGCATATTTGCAACACAGTAATGAACGACACCCTCAACAATATAGGTAGGATCGGCGTGCGTCGTAGGGTGACTTGTCTCGATGCACCCGCCTTGGTCAATAGCCACATCCACTATGACTGAACCTGATTTCATACGTTTGACCATGTCCCGATTAACCACCCTAGGCGCAGTCGCACCGGGAACGAGAACGGCTCCAACTACTAGATCCGCAGTAGTAACGTAATCATCAAGCGCCTGTTGGGTCGCATAAATCGTATTCAACCGCCCGCCAAAAATCATATCCAACTCACGCAGACGCGATAAGGATTTATCCAGCACAGTAACCATCGCTTCCATCCCGAGTGCCATTTGAATCGCGTTCGTACCGACCACCCCGCCTCCTATGACCACAACCTGCGCCGGTCGAACGCCGGCGACGCCTCCAAGTAGGATTCCCGACCCACCGTGTTCACTCTCCAGCGCATGCGCCCCAGCTTGTATCGATAACCGCCCGGCCACTTCACTCATTGGCGCCAATAGCGGCAAACTACCGTCGTCTGCTGACACTGTCTCATACGCAATCGCCGTCGCGTCACTTTTTATCAGATTGTTAGTTAACTCTGCATCTGCAGCAAGATGCAGATACGTAAAAAGCGTATGGTGGGATTTCAACATTGAGCATTCAGTGGGTTGCGGCTCTTTAACCTTAATAATGAGTTCACTCTCGTCGTAAATATCAGCACCGTTCTCCAAGATAATTGCACCTGAATCCTCGTAGCTTTCATCCGCCGCCTGGATACCCTTGCCGGCACCACGTTGAACATAAACCTGATGTCCAGACTTGATAAGTTCAGACACACTTTCCGGAACCAAACCAATACGGTTTTCGTTGGCTTTGATCTCTGTTGGTACTCCAATACGCATGACGGATCCCCAAATTTTCGCAGATTTAATATTACCTGTTGGAGGATATTGCTATTTATGTTGTATATGCGTGTTAATATTGTTTTTTATTCTCGATATACACAATATTTTTCGGATTATATTAAAATAATCGAATTATCTTCCAAGGGAAACATTTTTGAAACTAGATCGAACTGATCGGGCTATTCTCCACGAATTACAACTCGATGGTCGCCTTAGTAACGTGGAATTGGCTACGCGGATCAACCTATCCGAGTCCGCATGTCTACGCCGTGTTCGAAACCTTGAAGAACTCGGGGTGATAAGTGGATACGCAATGCTTGTCGACCAACGTCAAGTAGGCTATCCAAGCACAGTGTTTGTGCAAATCAGTTTAGATCGCCAACAACGTGAAGATCTTGAGAACTTCGAGCGCGCGGTCTCCCGTGTCCCAGAAGTTATGGAGTGCTACCTAATGACAGGAGAGGCCGATTTTCTATTACGAGTTGTTGCCTCGGATGCGGCCGACTTCGAACAGCTACATTCTAACTACTTAACACGTCTCCCAGGCGTAACTAGAGTCCACTCAAGTTTTTCACTGCGCACGGTCGTTAAAAAAACCGAACTACCGATCCGATGATCTCACCGAATGACAAAGCGATTCGATAAGCAGGTTATCCGCGCGCTCGAAAAATGGCCGAATGTCCCAGCATGTTACGGTTGGTTG
>CAYFFH010000175.1:0-6608 GCA_964342175.1 uncultured Enterobacteriaceae bacterium
GCGCCCGCCACGGAAAAGCTTTTGCTCTATAACGAGGGAAGGCGTACCATTTAGTCCCAATCGCTCTGCCAGCCGATAATTTTTTAATAAAATCTCGTCAACTTTGGAACTTTTCATATCCTTTTGCAGTTGCGTAATATTAATGCCGACCTCCTGGGCAAGAGCCGTTACATTTGGTCCGGATAAGGGTGAACGTGATCCTAATAATGCGTCAAGAAAAATTTTATATTTTCCTTGACGCCGCGACGCAATTGCGGCGCGTGATGCTAGTACGGAGTTGGTGCCTAATATCGGCCATTCTTTGTAGAACAGCCGTATCCCGGGATCGGTCCTAATTAATTCATTTAAAATCGGGTGGAAGCGTTTGCATACGCCGCACCCATGATCTACGAATTCAACAATTGATATGTCGCCATTTGGGTTACCTAAAACCGGGGTATTAGGGTCGCGATACAATGCGGTGACGTTTTCCAGCACTCGTTTTTCGTCGGCTTGTAAGGCGGCAAGTCTTTTATTTTGCTCAAGCTTTCGAATGGCGGCCTCAATGATTTCTGGGTTCTCTAAGACATAATTGCGGATAATACGCTCGATGAGTTGTTGCTGTTTTATAGATATTTTTTCGCTGGCGTTTTCGGCGGCTAACTTAGATAGGACCACGCCCAAAAACGCTGCTAAGACCGTACCTATTATTGTGTAACGGATTAATAGAGTAGCGATAGTCATATAAACAGAAGTCCCTAAAGAGTTCACGATATAGTATTTTTATCAAATAGTTTTACAATTGGTATTTTTAGGTATCACATAAATAAAACCATCTACTCCTTTTATGGGGTGTATTTAGGTTTTAATAGATACGTTTCTTACTTTGCATCATCTCGTCTGACTTGTTTGTTTTGGCGCAGGATGTCTTGGGCCCTTATCCAACCGGGTGATTTCTTTGATAAAATTCGAATAGCTTTTATTGCTTGCTGACGAGCATCCGCTGGTCTTCCCGTAAGTTCATTGTATTCAGCTAACATTAGTGCAGACATGCCCAATTGATTATTACGGCCGTAGGCTATTGATGCTAGACGCCAGCAAAGGGGTATTGTGCGATCATATCGCAAAGCTTGGATCAGGTTTTTGATCGCTGACTTATTCAGACTAGGTGTCTGGAGTTCTATTTGTATATGAGCAAGACCGACCCTTAGCAAGGATGCTGAAGGTTTTAACCGGACCGCTTTTTCGTATAAGGGCAATGCAAGACTAAGTTTGCCACTTTCGAATAAAATCTGTCCTTTGAGTTCGTGAAAATAAGGGTTGTGTGGTGACTGTGTGATCAAGTTACGCATCAGATCAACAGCTTCATTCAAGCGAGCCATGCGATAAAGCGCGATTGCTCGCGCGTACCGGGCATTTTTATCTTCATCTTTACTGCTGTACTCAGTTAATGTTTGAGACGGCGGGTTCAGGAAAGCCTTGAGCTTCGCTAACATCCGTACGTGACGCGCCATTAATTTGGGGTTTATTGGTTTATTTGAAAGGTTGGACAACTTGACCTGATTGCGAACAAAGTTTATGCGAGCGCGGGTCAGAGGGTGCGTTATGAGGTACGGGTCTCGCCGAGCTAGTACGAGGAGTTCTTGTCCTTCGAGAAGTGTTAGAAACTCTAAAAGCCCGCGCGCGGAAATTTGAGCTTGATTGAGGAGTTTAATCGCAACTTGGTCCGCGGACCGTTCTTGAGTGCGGTTGAATTTGTGTAACTTTTTTAGGGCAATATCTTGAGCCTTTAGGCCCGCAGCAACGGTAAACGCGCTATTTTTTCCCAATAGACCAATAGCGACCCCAATTAGTTGGCCGACAAGGGCTTCTTTACGACGGTTGGAGACGGCATGCCTCAGGCGCGCGAGGTGCCCTCCCGTTATGTGACCAATCTCGTGTGCTAAAACGCCCTGAATTTGCCCCGGGTGTGTTGCAGCCGCTAAAAGGCCCGTTGTTAAATAAATATGCTGTCCGCCCGTAACGAACGCATTCATCGCCTTGTCTTTTATAATGTGAAGGCCCAAATCATTTGCTTCGATCCCGGCTGCTGTCAAAAGTGGCGAAGCGTATTCGCGGATGGTATGTTCAATCTCCGTATCACGAATTACAGCAGCGTGCACTGAGCTAATCGGCAGCAATTTTTGCGTCAAGAAAAATGGGGTAACAACGCAAATGGCTGCTATGGAGGAAATATAATTGCGCAAGGGCGATACTTTCTTTCGCAGTCTAATAATTAAGTTGCGGTTTATAGTCCGTCAATCTACAGGTTTATTATTCTGCGGTGTTTTATTCTCAGCGTGCGGAGATCTGAGCCCTTCCAAGGGCCCAATTACGTATCTCAAGATAAAAGGTGGTGTGGTCTCCGATGAACCAAGGTCTGCTCTTATTGGAAAACAAGTTCTTACATCTGGCGGTAATGCCGTAGATGCATTAGTTGCTATGTATTTTGCTCTATCAGTCACATATCCTATTTCTGGTACCTTGGGGGGTGGCGGAATTTGTATCGTTCATAATGGTGTAGATGGTACCAGCGCAGCGATCGATTTCCGGCCAGGGGAATATACAATTAGAGACCGTACTGCAGTTATTCCTGGCGCTGTCCGCGGGATGTATGCCTTGCACGCACGTTTTGGGCGGAAAAGGTGGGAAAAGCTACTTATTCCTGCAGAGAAACTTGCTCGATTCGGATACCCAGTATCAAGAGCTCTTGCGATCAGGCTCGCGGGGCTGCCTCAGAATATGCTTTCTGACCAAACTATCCGCCAATCTTTTACTTCTAACGATATGCCTCTCACAGAGGGAACGAAGTTTATACAGCATCGCTTGTCGGCAATTATTGCGCAGGTTCGGCTCAGAGGTCCTACAGGGTTTTATGCAGGCGACATAGCCAGAGAGGTGTTAGCAGGATTGGAAGAAACGACTAATATTGCTATACCCGCGGCTGCGCTTAAGTCATACCGTCCGACGTGGTCGGCTCCAAAAACAATGACATTTGGTAATCGAAAAATGTTGGTTCCTGGCGGTCGAATAGGGTCTGGGGCCATTTCTATGCTACGAGCCGCAATTAACGGCCGTCACACTAAGGTAGTCCCCCCCAACCGGTCAGATAGCGCTGGGTTGTCTGCGGTAGATGTAGAAGGAAATGCTGTGGCCTGTGTAGTGAGTGCCAACGGTGTCTTGGGGGCACAACGGATGATTGGTTCGACGGGAATACTGATGGCACGAATAAATTCTGACGAATTTCCTGGATTACCTATTATTTTCGCGCACAAGTATCTCAATGACGCCTTGGGTGTTATCACGGGAGCCGGCGGATCAAACGCGCGAGCTATTGCGATCGATCGAGCTACTAGAACATTTATTGGTAAAACTGGGGCCTACCAAGCCATTGAAGAAAGTGAATTGAGAACGAGAATAAGAGAAAATGTTATTTGGTGTCCAAATGGATCACGGAGAGCTTCGTCAAGTTGTGAGTTTTTGGCGGATCCAAGAGGATTTGGGTTAGCAATTAGCGCGTCGAATTGATTATGGCACTTACCCATTCAATCAGAGGGCAGATTAATCCATTTATTGTCATGGACATGATGCGGGAGGCAAACCTTCTTGAATCTCGTGGCGTAGAAGTTTTGCACCTAGAAGTCGGTCAACCCTCTACTGCTGCCCCCACTGGTGTTCTTCAGGCCGCCAAACAGAAAATAATAACCGATAGACTAGGGTATACAGACGCGTTAGGAATTCCCCATCTGCGGAAACGAATAACTGAACATTATAATACAAAATATGGCCTCAGTTTAAGTAGTGACCGCGTTGTTGTTACAACAGGGTCCTCGGCTGGGTTTATGTTGACGTTTCTTTCTGCGTTTGACGCGGGGGATAGTGTGGCAGTGGCAACACCAGGGTATCCGGCATATAGAAACATATTGAATGCCTTGGGCATTAATGTTGTTGAAATTCCCTGCTTTCAAGAAGATGGCTATAAGATTACGCCGGCTGTGCTAGATAAAATTCATAGGCCAATAGACGGTTTAATAGTGGCCAGCCCCGCTAATCCAACAGGTACCATGTTGACAGCCGATGATTTAAGCGCGGTCGTATCCTACTGTGAAGACCGCAAGATACGGCTTATTTCAGACGAAATATACCACGGAATAACTTATGGGTTGGCTGAAACAACCACTCTGTCATTTACGGAGAACGCGTTTATTATAAATAGTTTTTCAAAATATTATTCCATGACCGGCTGGAGAGTAGGTTGGGTCGTAGTGCCGGAAAAGCTGTTACGATCCGTGGAATGCTTGGCCCAGAATCTGTATATCTCTGTGCCAGCTTTATCCCAACATGCTGCCTGCGCAGCATTCGATTGCACCCAAGAATTAGATAAGAATATACATCGATATAGGGTAAACCGCGATTTTTTATTATCGCAGTTACCGAATATAGGTGTTGACCAAATAGCGCCCGCCGATGGTGCATTTTATCTTTACGCAAACGTTGCAAAATTTACTAATAATAGTGTCGACTTTAGCCGTCGGCTGCTGCGAGATACAGGTGTTGCGATCGCACCTGGTGTCGACTTTGATCAGGATACCGGACATCTGTCTATCAGATTATCTTTTTCTGGAGAAACCGAGACTATCGTGCGGGGTGTATCACGTTTTGGTGATTGGGTTAGCAAATTGAACCCAAAAATTTAAGAACTACTCTGTGATTTTCTGCCACCAGCCACGGCGTTTAGGCCGTTTATCTGACCCGTCGTCAACGCTAGTGTTCCCCATAGTTTGGTCCTCGACTTCGGTCTTATTTAATTGATCCGTTTCGTTCGAAGAAACAGCACTAGGAGCGTCTTTTGAAGGCTTTGGGTTTTTTGTTGTTTTCTCTGCATTTTCGTGGAGTACGTGCGTGGTTTCCGGTTCATTTTTGAGATTGTTTTCTGCAGATACTAATTTATTTTCAGACGCGCTGCGTGGCCTTCGTCGTCCGCTGCGGCGTCCACGCCGGCGCCGGGGATTGTCCGTAGCTTTTTCATCTGACACATTTGAAGGCTCTATATCACCTGCTGCGACTTTCTTTTCCGCGTTTAACAAAGTTTCTGAAGAATTGACGTCCGCGGTTTGTTCGGCCTTTTGCGGTCGTCGACGGCTACGCCGGCGTTTACGTTTTGGTTGATTTTCGGCTGGTTTCGGTTCGTCATTTTCTAAACCCTTGGCGTCAATGCTATCACTGTTTTTTCTTTCTTCTTTTTCAGCATGAACAGTGGTTGCTGATGTTGTAGCCGGCGCGGGTTGACCTTTAACAAGTTCGATTTCTATGTCTGGAGGTACAACTGTGTCATCGCCCTCTAAAATTACTTGAAAACCATATAATTTTTCAAGATTTACTAGGGCTGATCTTTTTTGGTTTAGAATGTATAGTGCCACTTCATCGGGTACTTTGACTTTAACCTCACTCGAGCGATTCCGAATACCTTCTTCTTCGATAGCACGAAGTGTTCTCATTGCCATTGTTTCTGTAGCAAGTACATTTCCTGTACCACGACAATGAGGGCAAACCAGAGAGCTTGTCTCTAATAAGCTTGGGCGGAGTCGTTGCCTTGACAATTCTAAAAGCCCGAAAACGCTGATCCGGCCAATTTGAAGCCTTGCTCTGTCGACCTTCATCGCATCTTTAAGTGTTCGTTCTACTTTGCGAATATTGCGACCATCTTCCATGTCTATAAAATCAATGACAATAAGACCCGAAAGATCGCGTAAACGGAGTTGACGAGCGATTTCATCAGCGGCTTCTATATTTGTTTTAAGTGCCGTCTCCTCGATATTGCGTTCGCGAGTTGACTTTCCCGAATTCACGTCAATCGCGACCAATGCTTCCGTGGGGCTTATAACGATATAGCCTCCTGATTTCAGCTGGACCTCTGGATGGTTCATTCCATCGAGTTGTTGTTCTATTTGAAACCGTTGAAAAAGAGGTATTGATTCATCTCGATATTGTTGAACACGTTTGGCATGGCTGGGCATCATTAGTCGCATAAAACGCTTTGCGGTTTGATACGTTTGCGTGCCGTCTATCTGTATTTCATCAATATCTTTACTATACAAATCACGAATGGCTCGCTTAATTATATCACCTTCTTCATAGACCATTTCCGGCGCGGTAGACTGTAACGTTTTCTCGCGCACCTCGTCCCAAGCTCGTATTAAATATTCGAAATCGCGTTTTATTTCGGCTTTGTTCCGTTGAAGTCCCGCTGTCCGGATGATGACTCCCATTCCGTCAGGAATGTCCAAGGAATTAAGTGTTTCGCGTAATTTTCGGCGTTCGTTAGAGCCGGTAATTTTCCGCGAAATACCTCCTCCTCTGGAAGAATTGGGCATCAGAACACAGTACCTACCTGCTAGCGATATATACGTCGTGAGAGCCGCCCCTTTATTACCACGCTCCTCCTTAACGACTTGAACTAAAAGAATCTGTCGTCGCTTAATTACCTCTTGTATTTTATACTTTTTGACACTTCGTGGTCGTTGCGATGGCGTTGGTTCCTCGTCAACTAACCCTTCATCGATATCAAGGGTGGTTTCTAGGGATTTATC
>CAYFFH010000176.1:0-6592 GCA_964342175.1 uncultured Enterobacteriaceae bacterium
CTTAAACGAACCACACGCTCGCGGAGATCTTTGACGGATAAGCTTACTTTGACAAGTCACCCGCCGTAATACCACGATTATTGAACACGGTGCGCGCCGCACTTAATCCGTTCAAGCTCGCCGGGAAACCAGCATACACGGCCATTTGCATTATCACTTCGAGGATTTCTGTAGGTTTACACCCAGCGTTTAGCGCGCCGCCGATATGGGATTTTAGCTGCGGTTCAGCATTGCCAAGGGCAGTTAATGCGGCGACAGTTGCCAATTCTCGCGACCTTAAATCGAGTCCCGGTCTTGAGACCACATCACCGTACGCAAAATTGGTGATCCAGACACCCAGTTCAGGTGCGATATCAGTAAGCGTATCCAGCCTAAGTTTAGTGTCACCCCCCGTAATGATATCGAGAGTCGCCATACCACGAGCGCGGTTATCGATATAACCAGGACTTGCATATACAGTGGTGATTACACCCAATATTAGTGTCGCCAAAAACAGAAGTGCCTTAATCATGATGATGCTCCTTTTAAGGAAGGCCGGAGTAATTATTCGAAGCGCATCAACGCTTCTTGGGTAAACGACGCGATGAGCTTTCGATCTTTGGACCACACGTGCCCGCAGGCAACGCCGCGACCACGGTCAGCCACTAGCGGTCGCTGATCGACGAAGTGCCACTGGTTCATATCAATCGGTCGATGGAACCACATCGCGTGATCCAAACTTACAAAAAACACCCCGGGGGAACCCCACGTTAGCCCGAACGGCACTAGCAAATTATCGGAAAGCGACTCGTCGCTTTGATAAGCAAGCATGGCGGCATGCAGTTTAGGGTCGTCGGCAACATTTCCAGCCGCGCGAATCCACATTCGGATCCCCTGTTCGGCAGACACTCCGTTTGGCGACCAGGGCGCATTGACCACTCTAACATCGACACCGTGCGGGCGTAGTGCCCACTCCGCTGAAAACGGCAAAGGATCCTGGTTCTCCATCAATTCAAGATAACTCGGCAAAGACTCCGGTTCGGGAAGTTGATTAAAATCGGCAGGTATTTTCGCCGCGATGACCTCGCCAACGGTATGAGTGGTAAAGGACGCGGTCATTTCAAACGCTACCCTATCGCTTTGGCTCGCAGAAACGCGTCGGGTACTGAAGCTACGCCCATCTCGTAGTCGATTTACGTTGTAATCGATCAATTCTCCCGGGCGACCCGCACGTAAAAAATAAGCATGGATCGAGTGAACAAACCGGTCGTCGTCTACCGTTGCTAAAGCCGTCGCAGTCGCCTGACCAAGAAAATGTCCACCGTAAGTACCGTCCGCGCCATCGCCACTCGACGCTTTTCCGCGATATAAATCTCCATCCAGTCGGATAGGCCGCAATATTTCAACGAGGTCTTCAAGTGCCTTAGACATTCCGTCTCCTTTGTGAATTTTCTCAGTGAGAATGCGAATAAAAAGACACAACGTAAGACATGGCCTCGAGATCCGCCAGAGTCTATACTTTAACGCATATGGCAGTCAGCGCATTCACTCAGATGCAATCTAACTACAGTATAGGTATAACTATTCAGTATATCTGACAGTCCTACATAGAACTCTAACGCACCTTCACTGAGTGCTAAAATCAACTCCACAAGCCAAATGTCAGTATTATTTAATCGGACCAAAATCGAGGGCGACCTCAACACAAACGGCTATTCGATTGTTCTAGATTTGCTAAGTGCAGACCAGTGCATGAGTTTAAAATGCAATTATTCAAGCGCCTCTGCGTATAGAAAGCGTATTGTCATGGCAAAACATAATTTCGGGCGAGGAGAGTACAAGTATTTTGACTATCCATTGCCTCACATAGTCGAAGATATACGCACGGAATGCTATGCCGCGTTGTACCCAATAGCCAATCGGTGGCATACAGCCATGAAGCTCGCCGGTGATTTTCCTTCTTCTCACCACGACTACCTCAAAAAATGCCACAGTGCCGGCCAGACGCGCGCAGCGCCACTAATCTTGAAATACCGTAAAGGAGATTACAACTGTCTACACCAAGACTTATACGGCGAGCATGTTTTCCCGTTGCAATTATCAGTGTTGCTTTCAGCTTCAGGGGAAGATTTCGAAGGGGGCGAGTTTATCCTCGTCGAACAAGGACCACACATGCAGTCACGACCCCTGGTTGTCCCGCTTGGGATGGGCGATGGCGTGATCTTTCCAGTACGTTATCGCCCGGAGGAAGATGCCCATAGCCCGAACCGCGTAAATCTGCAGCACGGTGTCAGCAGATTAACAAGTGGCGAACGTTATGTATTGGGTGTAATTTTTCATGATGCGAGTTAGGAAGCGGAGCTTGACCTATTCTAAGCATCCCTAATTCTTATTACAGTCACCTGGAATCGGGCGGTAGATCGTCCTAATTTCCTCCAACGAGCGAGCACCGACAAAATGGATACCGACAATGAGCTGTTTGTTGATCAAATTGCAATTGGTCCTATGCGCAACTTTTCCTACCTCCTCGGCTCCCACCATACGCGAGAAGTAGTCATCGTTGATCCGGCCTGGGACATCGAAGGACTCCTCGGACGCATAAATGAGTTGGGATACACCTTAATAGGCACGCTTGTAACGCATTACCATCCGGATCACATCGGCGGTAACTTCGGCACTAAAACCATCAGTGGCCTACCAGAATTACTCACGCTGCATCCGGTACCCATCTACGCAAACAAACTTGAAGCCACAGGGGTCCAGAAAGTCACCGGGATATCCAAGTCGGATATCGTTCGGGTTGAATCTGGTGACCGCTTGAAGGTCGGGGGAATCGAAATCGAATTTTTACACACCCCAGGACACACTCCTGGCTCCCAGTGTTTCCGCGTAAAAAACACCTTAGTATCGGGTGACACTTTGTTCATCAACGGTTGCGGCCGAGTTGATCTGCCGGGCTCCAACAAGGATGACATGTACCGCAGCATGAATAAACTGAAGAGTTTACCAGACGACACCCTGCTGTTGCCGGGACATAACTATGGGGGCGCCCCAAGCGCGAGCATGGCAGATGCGAAGGCGCAAAATCCCTATCTAAAAGTGGAGGATTTGGATACTTGGAGGAGGATTGTTTAAATGTAATTTAGGATCCCGGTAACTACGGTTTAAAAGCGAATCGTCACCTAGTCGATCGTTATTCGATTTTCGGTAGAATCTCTTCCTTTAATTGGCGCAGATCGTCAATGGTTTTTTCTGTAGGTGTGCCGCTGAAAGGCGGCCACAACATAGGCATCGTCATGCCAGCTTCTTTATACCGCAATAGATTATGTGTGATTTGGTCGGCTGTCCCCACCATCGTCGGTGTCAATTTCCCATTCGATGTCTGGTCTGTCTCTTCTCTTGTGATCTCAAACGGCATCATGCTCGAGATTTCGAGGCTATCTATCGATACGGAACTTCTTATCTTCTCGAGTTGTTCGCTAATTGCGGAGCGCCAGGTAATGATGGCCTCAGGTGTATCCATAATCCCTATCCAGCCATTCAATCCATATTTCGCTACGCGTTTCGCAGAGACTTTAGGGTTAACTAACCCCGAAAAAAACATCGGTGGGCGTGGTTTCTGAACAGGCTTAGCGCCGAAGCCGCACTTCTGAAAAGAGGCGAATTCGCCGTCATACTCGAATAGTTCATTCCCCCAAATTCCTTGCATCACCTCAATGGTTTCACGGACGTGCTTGTTTCGCTTCTTGTAAATATGTGCAGCACCGGCTGCCTCAAACTCCTCTGGCATCCAGCCGGCGCCTACTCCAACATTGATTCGACCACCAGACAAATGATCCCAGGTCGCTATCTCGGCCGCCATGACGGCAGGAGCCCGAAATGCCGTCACGATGATGCTGACACCAAGTCGAATCCCTTTTGTTTTCGCCGCAAGGTAAGGGATAAGCGGCAGGCCCTGAAGATATTCCCCTTGGGAACTGACAGGCAATGCTTTTGGGAACTCTTTCATTGAACCAAACGATTGTTCCAACTCTTCTCTGTCTGAAGCCTCTGGTACGACGATACGGTCCAACGTCCAAATGGAATCGAAATTAAGTTCTTCAGCTACGTTTGCCAGAGCGTCGATTTCAGCGACGGTAATTTTGTCTCTGAAGTTTGGTAAATACAGTGCCAGTTTCATGACGACTCCCTTATTATTTTAATATCGGCGCATCGATTCGTACCGCACACGTAGCCGAGCGAGATAGTGTACAGGTGTTATTAACTCCACAAATTCTGAATTTCCAAACTTTTCCAACCTTCTTAAAGATTTGTGGTCACTCCTGCTCTTTACCAAGTGTAATGTTGAGCAAAATGAGCATGAATTGTATGGCTCAACCCTCTGCACCAGAAGGATGGTCAATGATAAACAGCCAACGTCCATCGGACTGTCGCCTCAAAACCTCGGATGTTTTGCCGGACATAGTGAAGGGCTTACCCTCGAGATCTTTACCTTCGAGGGTATACTCATTACTTAGTAATGCTATGTCGCCGTGCCGCACTACGTGTCGCACCTTGAAGGAGATTTTCCCTTTAGTATCCAAAAACCCTTGCAACTCGACGCGAAGCGCGTCCTGGCCCGATACGTGATCTGACGGTCCTCGCACGAACACAGCCTCCGGTTCATATAAATCTAATAATCCTTGCATATCGCCTGAATTAAATGCTTTGGCGAAGTCTGCATAAAAACGTTCAGCGGTTGCGTGGTCCATGTTTTAGCCTCCCATCGGCGTATGGCGCTCTCGACGACCGCCCTTCAGTGTCTAGTCTGGAAAAGATATCAATCCTCGCCGTGATCACTAACAAATCATAGTCAAGCACATCCATTAGCGCACGCGGCACTGATTACCGCCACAATACGACCTCACAGGTACAAACCGGATAAAAGAATGCATGGTTCATCAAAGGAAGACGTCACCACCGTTGGGACTGATAACTTGACCGATATAATGGCGTGAATTTTCGGATGCGAGAAACACATAACTTGGCACGATATCATCTATATCCGCTAACTGACCACGCGGGATGCCGCTTCGAATCTCCTCGAGGATCTCCTCCGGCACGTTTTCCAACATTCGCGTGCGCGTTGCACCCGGTGCCACCGCATTGACCCCAATGCCCCGTGGCGCAGCTTCGAGCGCAAGTGAGCGAGTAAAACTCACAATAGCCCCTTTCGCAGCAGTGTAGTGTGCAAATCCAGCTGCTCCCAGATAAGCCAGTTGCGAGGTTGTGTTGATAATTCGGCCAGAGCCGCGTTGGTACATGTGTGGTAGTACGTATTTACAGGCTAGGAATGTCCCACGCAGGTGAACAGCAATTACAGAGTCCCACTGCTCAACCTCTATGTCTTCTACAATGGCTGCGTGCGCGATCCCTGCGTTATTTACCAAAACATCCAGATGGCCGAAGGAATCTATAACGCTTGCAATCATAGACTCCACAGCGGTTGGGTTTGTGACGTCGGCCTCGATCGATATCGCGTGGCCCCCCTGGGACTCGATATCAGCGCACAATGCCATCGCTTCAGCAGCACTGCTCGCATTTGGATAATTAATAGCAACTGACGCGCCTTCAGCAGCAAATGCAAGAGCTACGCCAGCACCGATACCACGGTTAGCTCCTGTGATCAAAGCGTTGTGATTGGTGAGTTGGTTCATTGTGATTGTATTGCTTCCCCTTACTAGTTGATTTTTAATTAAGCAGAATCTGCGATCCCATGTAAATTTGGTAAGCCATTTTTGTATCAATTATATTTTGCCGGAGGACAAGCATTCTACCAATTCCAATTCTTGTGGTCTGCGTAGTAGCAAATTACAGCTGGACTATCAGTCTTTTTTTAGTCCGATTTGAACCACATTTGCCGCTAGCAACTCAGCAATATGCGTCTCATCGTAGCCAAGTCCGCACAAAATCTCAGTAGTGTGCTGCCCTAATGTTGGGGGTGCTATTGGCCGTCGTTTAGGAAAACCTTTGAGTTCAAGAGGACTGTTAACCGTTTTCTTCCCTGGCTGATCAGCAAACTCAACAAAAATGCCATTTTGGATCATTTGCTGATCGACTATTGTCTCTTCGTAGGTCGCGATGTCACCGAAAGTAATCGCGTTGTCATCGAGGATTTCACGCCACTCCGCGAGTGGTCGCCGGACAAACCACTCGGACAAAATCCCAGCTAGTACCGCAGAGTTCTCACGTCGATTGCCGAGTTCAGCAAAACGAGAATCTTCAGCTATATCGGGCCGCTCGATTGCTTTGCAAAATTTAACGAACTCTTCGGACTCTTTAATCAACACTAAAAAGAAAGAACGTCCGTCTGAGCAATGATAATGATTGACAACGGCGTTGGTCGTGTCCCTTTGTGTTGGTGGAACATATGTAGTTGATCCGCAAAGTGCCGCCTGGATTAGCAAGCTATTAGACCAGGCTCCGTTGGCCAGGAGCGATGTCGAAATCTTAGTACCTTTCCCGGTACGCTCACGAGCATAGAGCGCCAGCGCAATCCCGCCAAACGCGGTCATACTGCTCGGATGATCTCCCATGCCGGGAGTCGAAATTCCCATATCACCGCCAGCAGGCC
>CAYFFH010000177.1:0-6569 GCA_964342175.1 uncultured Enterobacteriaceae bacterium
GAGGAAGGACAATCCGTCGGATCTTATCCAGCCACACCGCTTCCACACTTTCCATCAATCTCCGCGACTCAACAAAGTTGAAATTATTTTCTTGGGAGTCTTGTTGTTTTCCCCGCCGAATCGTCCAAGTGCCGTAGTAGTATTGGCGAGGATCGATAAGATCATCAAAATCCTCCATGACGACAACGGTACGTGACGTATCGTAAAGCGTCTTGCTCGGATCCCAGGTTGGTCTGTAATGCTGGTTAAGTATCGGCTGCAATCCCCACACTGCTTCTTGATAGCGTGTTGCATTTTTGTCGGGACCGATTTTTTCGGCAATGTGATCGAACGTCTTGCGGACAGGGTCGATTGAAGTCGTCTTTAAATCGATAGTCATTTACCTATTCCTGTTCATCATCTCCAAAACGCCAACGCAAATCGTACACGTCTATCCACTCGCATTCCTTTTGGGAAAGAATCCGAACACAATTTTCATGGCAAAACTCATCAAATGCACGTAACGGCAGAATCATATCTAAATACAAACTCGGATCGCCTATAGAAAACTGGAATTCCACATTCCCGCGATTATCCCGCCCCGTCACACGGACGTTACGGGTACCTTTGCCGCTTGAGAGTTTTTGTCTGGCCACCTTATTCATCGCACATGATTTTGCACTCTTATACGCTTAGTCCATATGACACGATCCCCGGGAAGATAATTATCCTTTTTAGTAAAGTTGTCTCCCACTAGGACTTTAATATTGGCGACCGTTCAGAAATCAATAGATCCAAAGAACGATTAAGCTCATTTTCAGAATACACTACTATCAGACCCTGCTCTATGATTGCCATCTTAATGAGTTCGTCTATTATTAAACATACCTAGAAAGAGTTCGCTTGGATCGCAGTATCTTTATCGATTTACAATGACTAATTCGAACTATTGATTGTGGGGCGTCTACGCTTGCTAAAATCTTTCGCGATATTGTATTTCACTGTCTAAGTGGACGATCCATCGCCCAGCAATGTCCATTCTACGAGAATCCTTAGCCGCTCGGGAAAAGGCACGACGCGCGACTCTTAATTGCCGTTGATTAAATAAGGACATCCCCAGCAAAATATTAGCTGTATCAATCCGTTCAATGCCACCCTTCTTTATTTCTTTTCGGGTGGCCTCAGTTAAATCAACTGAACATATTGACGAATAATTCTCTGGCTCAGATTTTTACGTATCCCACCTGTCTTTCATTCGACACAAAACCATCGATCAAGTCATCATCGATAGCATCTTTCGCTCGTTCCTCCGGACTCCCGTAACCTCCACCGCCCGGGGCATGCAGTAGCAACTGATCACCTAGATGCATACGTATATTGACGAATTTGGTCGGGCTAACCGTGCCAAATGCCTCAGTAAATGTCTTAAATTCTTTCGTTCCTGCAAAACGTATAAAAATACCGGCCGGTTCGCCCGCCGCTCCACCCAGGAAACCCCACGGGCCTTCCTGGGTACGGTCAAGCAGCGCACTTACCGTAACTTCGGGGGCCGTTACTTCGAATAATCTACGGATCCCTAAGCCACCTCTCCATTTTCCAGCTCCCCCAGAATCTGTACGTAAGGCGTATTCGACTATACGCATTGGGTAACGGGTCTCGAATACCTCTATTGGGGTTGCTCGAATGGTACTGCCATGGGCAATACATTGCGCACTATTTCCGTCTCTACCAAGCCGACCACCCCAACCGCCTCCATCAAGCTGGTAATGGGTGTAATAATCACCAGTATCCGGATGCACTCCGCCAATTAAAATATTACACGCCGTACCACCCTCCGCCGCACTTATACGCTCTGGTATCGCTTGTGCTAGCGCGCCTTGCACCGCAGAGATGATGCGAGGTTGTCCCTCGGTATTTCCGGCAACGCTTGGAGCCGGAAATACTGGGTTTGCAACTGTCCCCGGAGGGGCAACTACTTTAATCGGTTTAAAGCAACCGCTATTCAGTGGGACATCACGGACACCGATGGACTGCAATACTGCCGTGCTGCCCGCAGCTGCAGTAGCAACATAACTGACATTGATCGGTCCCCGAGCCTGTGGATCAGATTCCGAGAGATCAACAACGATATCCTCGTCTCGGATGTGCACCGCAGCGCGAAAATAATACGGTTTCGCTTCAACACCGTCATCCTCGAAATAATCAGCAAATTTATAGATGCCATTAGGAAGTTTTTTGATTTCACTACGCATCCATTTTTCGGCATGTACGATGAGATTGTCGGTAATCTGCTCGAACAATGGTAACCCCAGCTTACCGACCATCTCTTGCAAACGCCGCTCGGCGGTGGTCAAGGAACCAAGCAAGGCGTGAAAATCCCCCCAGGTAGTATCCGGGGTACGATGGTTTGCCATTACAATGCGCCAGACGTCTTTGACATATTCGCCACGGGACATAATTTTAACTGGCGGCAATCGAAGTCCTTCCTGAAATATTTCTGTCGCAGTGCTAGCGAAAGAGCCGACTGCCATGCCACCGATTTCCGCAATGTGCGCGATATTTGCGGCATACCCAATGACCTCTCCATCTAGAAAGACCGGTTTCATAAACATGTGCTCGGGCATGTGGCACTGACCGCGATAAGGATCGTTGTGTACGATTACATCCCCGGGTTCAAAACTGTCCGCACCAAGCTCTTCGACGCACAAGGGAATAGTATGCAGGCCCGCGCAGATAATCGCCGGATTCATCTCAGCCTGACCAACCATCCGTAACTTGCGATCGAAGAGGATACAACTAAAGTCGCGTGACTCACTGAAGATTGGAGAGTGAGCGGTGCGAATCATGGCGCTAGCCATTTCATCACAAATATTTTTCAATCCGTTATTGACGACCGTTAACGTCACTGGATCTTCCGCTATATTCTGACCAGCGGCGGCATCACGTCGAGCGATAATGGTCGGCACCTCAACAATTAAACTGCCATCACTTTGGACTTCGAATGCGCCGCCCGGGGGAATCAAAGTGGTTGAGTCAGTTTCTTCAACTAATGCCGGACCATTCAAGCGCATCCCAACTGCTAGCTGATTGCGTCGGTGTATCGGTGTATTCACCTCACCGATGTCGGCGAACTGAATATCACGAAATGAATACGGTTCTAGCGTACCGTTAGTTACTCCAGAGAGGCTAACCTCCGCGGCCTCTTCGCCTAAACCAATTATACGAACCTCAGTAATCTCAACCACTTTATCTTCAAACGAATATCCATAAAGTGCCTCGTGTTGCTTGTGCAGTCGCCTTACCGCACGCGAAAACCCTTCTTTATCCAATGGGAACGCATCAAGCGCTACGATTTCTCCAAAATTCTGTCCCTGATAACGCATATTGAGATAACCGGTTATACGTGCATTGCCTTCAAGGCCGTCTCGCTTAAGTTCGGAAACTGATTCTTCATTCAACTCCCGTAATTGTAGGTTCAGCAAATCGAGGTCAATCCGGTCAGAACGATGCATAACCGTCCGGGCCCGATCTACTCGTAATTCAGTTAACAAAGTGCCGAGTGCAGATAGCAAACCCGGGTTGGGTGGGACAATAACGTGCTGCATATTAAGGTGTGCTGCAACATCAATGGCGTGTAGTGGTCCCGCACCACCAAATGCGATCAAAGCGAAATTTCGATGATCGATACCGCGATCAACCGTCATTAGGCGGATTGCATCCGCCATGTTTTCGGCAGCAGTACCTAGAATGGCAAGCGCCGTCTCAATTGGACTTAGAGCGATTTGTTCACCGAGGGCTTCAACAGCCTCCCACGCTGCCGTCGCATCGAGCTCTACTTCACCACCTAGGAAAAACTCCGGATCAATGCGGCCTAGAACAACATTAGCATCCGTGACAGTCGCTTCAATCCCCCCTCTGCCATAACAAGCCGGACCAGGTTCCGCGCCAGCGCTTCGGGGACCAACACGCAGTAAGCCTCCAGAATCAACATACGCAATGGAACCACCGCCCGCCCCAATTGTGGTGTAATCGATGAATAGAGAACTTACGGGCACACCCCATTCGATCTCATATTCGGTCGTCGAACCAAATTCGCCATCGCTGATCAAACCGACATCGCAACTGGTACCCCCCATGTCGAGAGTCACAGCGTTCCCGCCAGCGTGATCCCTAGCAAAACGCCTCCCAGCGATGACACCACCGGCAAGACCCGAAAGCAGGAGTTGCACGGGAATCTCGCTCGCCGTCGCAGACTGAACATGACCCCCATTGGATTTCATCAATGCCAGCGGCGCCGCGACAGATTTCTCTTGCAATACATCAGTTAGCCCGTTAACGAAACGCTCAATAATCTGCTTCACGAACGCGTCGGTGATTGTGGTTGTTGCCCGCTCGTACTCCCGCCAAATCGGTGATACGTGATGTGACAAGGATATCGGCGTATCTGGAAAGCGCTCTGATAAATAACGACCGACGGCAATTTCATGAGCAGGATTGGCGTATGAAAACAATAAATTCACGGCGATCGCCCAATCCATTTCGCGTGAAGTGCTTATCCAACTATCCACCCAGTCGCCAAGCAAATCGAGGGATGCTTGTTCTAGCGGTTCGAGTACCTGGCCTTGGTGATCGACTCGTTCCTGAATACCAAAAACATGACGTCGCTTAACACCAGTATCAGGCTTAGGCCAAGCAGGGTTGTATGCTTCACGCCGATCAATGCGCCCGATGATCGGCACGTCTTCAACTCCTCTAGTACCCACGTATAGGACCGTCGCACCTTTTTTTTGTAGGCGTGCATTGGTAGCGATCGTAGTGCCTAGCAGGATACGTTCAATCTCTTGCGGATTCGCCTCACAACGCGCGATTGCGGTGAGTGGTGCCTCTGCTGGCGCTGCCGGAGTTGAGGGAACTTTTATCGTTGATATAAGACCAGTACGCTCGTCAAGCGCGACAAGGTCAGTAAATGTACCACCGGTGTCAATGCCAAGCCGAATCATATTTGCTTTCCCGATTGAGGGTTGCCGGCGAGCGAGCGTTTCAGATCTGCGCATGATGCTTCACAAAACTTCTGATGAGGAAATTCATGATCTTCCCAATAAATCCGTGAAATCATACGACCACAAAAATAACAATTCAGAATACGTGTCTCGTGCCAAGGAATCTCAAGAGTTTTTTGTGTGCCAGACATGCTCACCTCACATAATTAAAATCGCTGAACCATAGCCTACCGAAGCAGTTTAAAAAAGCATATGTAGTTCGCAGCTTTACTTTGTCGAAAACGAACTACAACGAAGTTACCTGGGGTCAGTTTCACAATGGTATGACATATCTGTCAAGAACCAAGGATACCGAAGGGATCGATGCTCGACTTGCTAAAATAATCCATCTCGAGCAATCTCGGGATTAACGAGAGTATTCGGTGACCTACCAAACTAATTTTCTCCATTGGAGATGAGGTTTATGACCGGCGAAGAAGGTAAGACGGAAGATTTGCATTACCTCAGTATTACTGCTTTGTCCGAACACCTTGCAGCACGTGATATTTCTTCTGTTGAAATAGTTCAGATGCAACTAAAACGGATTTCGCGACTAGACTCGGAGCTACAAGCCTACGCGTCCCTGAACGCTGATGCGGCACTGCTCGAAGCGGAACGTGCCGATCGGGAGATCAGTCGCGGTAATTATCTCAGCCCAATTCACGGTGTCCCTATTGCTGTAAAAGATCTTATTTTCACCCAAGGTATCCCAACCATGGGAGGAACAGCCGTTTTAAAACATTTTGTTCCAAAGTTCGATGCCACAGTAGTGGCAAAGCTCCGAGCAGCTGGCGCAGTCATTATTGGCAAACTCAATCTCGCTGAAGGTGCTATGGCAGCCTACAATCCAAACTTTTCGGCGCCTTACAACCCTCTGAAACGTACTCTCTCTCCTGGTGGCTCCTCCAGTGGTTCGGGAGTGGCAACTGCCGCAGGATTATGCTTTGGTGCTTTAGGAACGGACACCGGGGGTTCGATTCGATTTCCAGCAAGCATGTGCGGAGTTGTCGGGATGAAACCTACATGGGGCCGAGTAAGCCGTCATGGCGTCCTCGACCTAGCACCGTCAATGGACCACGTTGGATCCTTCACTCGCACGGTTGGCGACGCTGCAATCATGATCGACATCATCGCAGGATACGATCCGAAAGATTGCACTACGGTGCCTTCCAACTCAGAAAAACTCTCTACCATGGCTCAAAACGATATAACCGAATTACGTATAGGTTATGCCGAACAATACGCAACCGAGGGGGTTGATACGGCAACAGCTCAGGTCGTAGTCTCCGCGGTGGACGCACTTAGAAAAATGGGGGCAAAGATAGTCAATGTCGAAATTCCAAATCTCGACAAATACGTTATCGCATGGCGAGAGTTGTGCACGGCAGAGGCTTTCGTCGCTCACGCCCGTTTCTTCCCGTCAAGAGCAGAAGAATACGGCCCTTGGTTTCGCTCGTGGCTCGCGCATGGGGCCTCTCGTAGTGCGACAGATTATATCTCAGCGCATAAATTACGCCTTGAGTGTAACGCCGTGATCGCGACCGCGTTTTC
>CAYFFH010000178.1:0-6563 GCA_964342175.1 uncultured Enterobacteriaceae bacterium
CTACTGCGCCGGTCGACTCAATGGCGTGTTCGACTACCTAGATCAAATCGACGATGCTACGGCCGCCGCTGGCTCCGCCTTGGCGTATCTGGGCTTCTCTGTTCCTGCTGTATCTCGCCCGGTGCGCGCAGCGCGGCCGCATTCTCATCGGTATCCGATTATACCCCACGCAAAGGGTAGGGAGTTTGTCGACTTCGACGAAGATTTGCAGATCAAAGACCTTACGATCGCGTATCGGGAAGGATTTGATTCGGTTGAATTGATGAAGCGTTACTCGACTATCGGTATGGGTCCAAGTCAAGGAAAGATCTCAAATATGAATGGGGTGCGGATCCTTGGAAAGTTGCAGGGCAAGGCCGTACAGGCCGTCGGTGTTACGACCCCGCGACCGTTTATCCATCCAGTCCCGATGGGCATGTTAGCCGGCCGTCGATTACGCCGCCAATGGTGTACGCCAATGCATGAGTATCACGAGATCGAAAGAGCCGATCTGCAAGAGGCAGGGACTTGGCTCAGACCGATGAGCTACACTCGTGGATCCCCCCGCGCAGCTATAGAACGAGAGTACCAAATGGTACGCAAACATGTCGGACTCATCGATGTTTCAACTTTGGGGAAGATCGAACTATTTGGTCCCGATGTGATTCCTCTCTTGGAGTACGCCTATACCTGTAGCTTTGAGAAATTAAAGCAAGATATGACACGCTACATCTTTATGGTCGACGGCAGTGGTACTTTAGTGGACGATGGCGTCGCCGCGCGTTTAGCCGATGACCACTTCTATTTGACCGCGACCAGCTCACACGCGCAATCAGTCGTTCGGCAATTGCAGCAGTACGCCGATCAGCTAGGATTTAACGTCGCGATTATGGACCGCACGTTTCAAGTGGCCGCGATCAATCTCGCTGGCCCGCTTTCCGCAAAGGTTTTGTCGAAGCTCACCGACATCGATCTGTCGCCGGATAAATTTCCATATCTCGCCCTACGCGAGGGTCAGATCGCCGGGGTTCAGTCGCGTGCGTTAAGGGTTGGTTTCGTCGGCGAACTCGGCTATGAGATCCATTTCCCCGCGTCACACGGCAAAGCACTCTGGCAAGCGTTGTTGGATGCAGGGGCTTACGCGGGGATCGGAGCGTTTGGAGTTGAGGCTCAACGTTTGCTGCGACTCGAAAAAGGACACTTGATTTTTGGCCAGGACACCGACGGCACGACCAATCCGTTCGAGGTGAACCTAGGTTGGGGGGTTCGGTTATCAAAGGACAGGTTTGTTGGAAAGCATTCTTTAACTAAACTTAAACCAATGCTTAAGCGTCGCTTAGTTGGCTTTATTTCCCATGCCGATTCTGACCATCGAATTCGAGAATGTCATTTGGTAATCGAGCAAGGCGCGATCGCCGGGCGTGTGACGAGTGTGGCATACAGTCCTCATCTACGAAGTGTCTTCGGTCTCGCTATGGTTGATTTTTCCCTGATTAATGTCGGCCAACAGTTGTCCATCCGCGTGTCTGATTCAACAATGGTCAACGCTACAGTGACCGACATGCCGTTCTACGATCCTGACAATGAACGCCAGAAGATTCACATTACGAATAATCGGCACGTGGCCTGAGCAAGAATGGCACAACGAAGTCCACTACTGCCGCTGTATCCCTCACCAGACTTTGAGATCGGTGAGGTGAATGGAACGCGCATTGCGCTGCGGAAGAAAAAGAAGAAAGAGTGGTACGACTATGTAGCTGATTTGAGCGCCCTTAGGCGACGCTTGTTTGTTGGACATGCAGTACCGGAGTGGTTAACGAAGCACAATATTTCAGTACCCAAAGATTTGCTTAAATATAATAGTTTAGAGAAAGGCGCTGTCATCGTGCGCTTGCACCGACACCAGTATCTACTTATAGATAGTGTCGAAGGTTCCGCATATGACCACGTCTTTTCGATTGAAAAACGTAGACATGATGATATTTTAGTGATTGGCTACGAAGCCGCTGAAATCGCCTGTGGTGGGCCGCACATCGAAGATCTAATCGCCGAACTATGCCCGATGAATGTCGCGATCAGTGAACCTAATAGTTGGATCGCTACTCGATTTGCCCATTGTGAATTGGCGATACGTCATCTTGCCGAACCGCCGCATTATCGTATCTTGTGTTCGCCTGCGGATGCGAGGTTTGTTTTTAAAATTCTGCGCGAGGTAACTCTAGAGCGCGATGGAGTTGCCCTCGGTTTCGATGACTATCGCGCGTTACTTAACCCGGGAGGTTGAATGCGATGACGCCGACTGAAGCGAAAGCATTTTTAAAGGATAACAACGTCAGGTATATCCTGGCACAGTTTGTAGATATTCACGGCGTTGCCAAGACGAAATCAGTACCAGCCGAGCATTTGGATATGATCTTGACCGACGGTGCCGGCTTTGCGGGATTCGCTGCTTGGGGTTTGGGCCAGGGGCCGCAAGACCATGACTTTATGGCGATTGGCGATTTGGACACGCTGTCCGTGGTGCCCTGGCAGCCAGGTTATGCGCGTCTTGTGTGCGATGGGACGGTTGATGGTAAGCCGTGGCCGTTTGATACCCGGGAGGTTATGAAACGGCAGCTAGCAAAAGCTGCCGCACGAGGCTGGACAATTAATACTGGAATAGAGCCGGAATTCATGCTGTTACGGAGGCATGAAGATGGGAGTGTCGCACCTGCAGACCCAACAGATACGTTGGAGAAACCCTGTTACGACTACAAGGGATTGTCGCGCTCTAGGAGCGTAATCGAAGAAATTGTGGAGAGCCTCCAGGAGGTCGGTTTCGACGTTTATCAAATCGACCACGAAGACGGCAACGGTCAGTTTGAGTTGAATTTCACCTATACCGACGCGCTCACTTCTGCTGATCGGTTTGTGTTCATACGAATGGCCGCAAGCGAGATCGCGCAGGAGCACGGCATGCTATGTACCTTCATGCCGAAGCCATTTAGCAACCGCACAGGAAACGGTATGCACATGCATGTATCTATCGCTGAACGTGATAACGATAATATTTTCCAAGATGATAATGATGATAATGGACTTGGCCTATCAAAGATCGGTTATAATTTTCTTGGTGGCCTATTGGCACACGCCCCTGGTTTAGCGGCACTATGTGCGCCGTCCGTAAATTCGTACGCTCGACTCGTGGTCGGACGGGCACTATCCGGCGCCACATGGGCGCCCGCATTTATCTCCTATGGCGACAATAATCGGACCTCGATGGTTCGCATTCCCTATGGCCATCTGGAGTTACGATTGGCCGATTCCTGCTGCAACCCATACCTAGCAGGGGCGGCGATGATTGCAGCAGGGCTTGACGGGGTTGACCGCGAGCTTGATCCGGGACCTCCACGTAATGTTAATTTCTACGAAATGAGTGAGAAAGACCTACGGAAGAACAAAATAAAGTTACTACCGCAAAATCTCGGAGAAGCGCTTGATGCGTTGGCTGCGGATAAATTTTTCGTCGACGCGTTGGGCGCTGAAATTGTGGGCGAATTCCTAGAAGTAAAGCGTATGGAGTGGATTGAGTATTCGCGACATGTATCCGACTGGGAGGTTGAACGCTATTTGGAGTTCTATTGATTTCGTCTCTGCGAACAAAAATAAATGCTTAATCAAAATGACTAAAGAGAGGGACGACAGTCCAGAATTGGAGGTTTTGGAGGATGTTAACGGTGGTGCGTTGGACCTTGGTGTTTATGTCGGTTCCGCGCTAAAACAGCATCGATTAAGTCAATATTTGACTATCCAGGATGTGTCCGACTTGTCGGCTATCAGCCGGGGTATGTTGAGCCGAATCGAAAACGCTCAAGCAACTCCTTCTCTAGATGCGTTGCAGCGGATCTGCCAAGCACTAGGCGTGTCGTTATCAAATCTTCTAAAGGACTTCGATATTCCTGAAGGCGGCGCGAAGTTTGTTCCTCGCGGTCACGGCATGGACGTCGCTCGACGCGGGACAAAACGCGGTCACTCATACGAGCTCTTGTCGTATGATCAGGGGCCGAAAAGACTTTTCGAACCATTTTTGATCACGTTGGACGACGAATCCGAGACGTTTCCACGCTTTCAACATGAAGGGACAGAGTTTATCTACATGTTAGAGGGTAAGATTGAATACCGTATTGGTAAAAATTTATATCTACTTGAACCTGGCGATGCAATAACCTTTGAGGGGAATATTCCACATGGTCCGGATCGTTTGATCAACCTTCCAATAAAATTTCTCTCAACTATGCATTACCAAAGCGATTCCATTTAATGTTCACAATACTTCTAAAGGTTACGGAGATTTAGACTAAAGAGCTGGACTGGATGTACTGTTTCCCTAGAATGCAATAGAAAGTTGGAGCGATCTAGTATTGGACCCAATGCTTCGCATTAATCAACACATCGTTATCCCTCATACAGAAATTGAAACTCCAGGGATCTCCACAAGGGGAGCGGGTGGGCAAAATATCAACAAGTTAGAAACTGCGGCAACGTTTAAAGAAATAGCTACTCGTGTTGTCTGACCGTTGTACGACGGAAGATAGAATGCCCAATATTAAGGTGGGGAGGGAGGTAGCCAGGAAAGCAATCGATAACTCTAGAAGCCGGCTACGCTACAACGTTGGATTGATACGAAGGCGCCACGCGCAGGGCAAAAAGCGTTGCGGAGCAAGGTCCTTGAATGACAGTGAGTCAGGTAGAGAACGAACAAAAACCGACCAAGTACATGAAATTAGCGGACTTAAAAGCAACGCGATCTAGCCTCAAGACATTGGGATCGGGGTGTCGGGGTGTTTGAGTAAAGCTTGGTGGTAAAATTATCAAAAAAATAATTGTCTATAAGTTTATGTTTTTAAAGTATAAATATCTTATTTTCAGATGTCGTACGAAGACAAACGGTAATTCCAACTGAATATTGTTTTTAATTCATAGGGATAGAATTCGATCTCATAGAATCGATTCGAAAAGAACGGTACTATGCGCCCAAGCTGACAATAACATCAGTGCCCGACAACGCCAAAGGTAATTGGCAAATATAAATAAGTGAGTGTTTGATATGGCAGAGCGAGTAACTGGAACCGTAAAATGGTTCAGTGACGATAAAGGTTATGGTTTCATTGAACAGGAAAGTGGAAAAGACGTTTTTGTGCACCACAGTGCCATAAATGGCGAAGGCCGCAAAAGTTTGCAGGAAGGGCAGACTGTTACCATGGAAGTTACGCAGGGCCAAAAAGGGCCACAAGCCGAGAACGTTTCCCCCGCCTAAGATCTTCTGAAGCAAGACCCTCCACACGATACCGTGTAATTCGTCGAACGGCCCAACAGGTCGCCAAACGACGGTCGCGAGGATTGGTGGAGTTACGTGGGGCAGAGATAGTTGCCGCCTGCGTAGAGCTGGATCTTATGGAACGTTCCTGCGACCCTTATTATTCGGAATAGTGGGGAAGCGGTGATGGCTATCACGCGACACCAGATGGAGTTGGGAGGCGTTCGCACGCCTGTGTTGGATACGGGCGGATCAGCTTGTGATGCTGTGCTATTTATGCATGGTAATCCGGGATGTGGGCGCGATTGGGTTCCTTTGATGGAACAGATTGGCTCTTTTTGCCGCGCTATCGCGCCAGATATGCCTGGTTTTGGTCGGGCAGAGAAGCCAGCTGGATTCAATTATACGATCGCCGGTTATGCTGACCACATTGCGTTACTTGTGGATGCGCTCAGTTTGCGGGGCGTGCATCTCGTAGTACACGACTTTGGCGGACCGTGGGCGCTCGCTTGGGCTGCGGCAAACCCGGGCCTAGTGCGAAGTCTCACCATGATCAACATTGGTGTCCTTAAGGGTTATCGATGGCACTACCTAGCAAGGATTTGGCGTACGCCTGTCGTTGGCGAGATATTTCAGGCTATAACTTCTCGTCTCGCCTTCCGTGTGATTTTAAACTACGGTAATCCTCGCGGGTTACCGAGAGAATTCGTAAATAGGATGTACGACAATTACGACCAGGCAACCCGTAGAGCAGTACTCCGACTCTATCGTGCCACGGACGACCTTGATGCGGACGCGGACGCACTTTCTGAAACACTACGCCCACTCGATTTGGATACTCTCGTGGTATGGGGTAAAGCTGATCCCTATCTCCCTCATAGATTCGCCGAGGATCAGCGGGACGTTTTTCCCCGCGCACAAATCCTCTATCTTGATGATAGTGGGCACTGGCCGTTTATCGACAACCCTAAGGCGGTCACGGCAGCGATTATTCCATTTTTGCAAGAATGTGTGGCCAAACACATCCCTAGCAATCTAGTACGTTAACTGTTTCAGTTAAACAAGTTGGCGATATCCTGTTTTACTATCGCTTCGATCAAGTGCGGGCCGTGAGTGTTCATCGCCGCGGCGAATTGCTGGTGAAACTCCTCTGCGGTCGTCGCGCGGCTTGTGCTTACTTTCATCCCACGGGCGATATGCTGCCAATCAAGCGAAGGGTGGCCAATATCGAGCATTGAGAGCGTTTTATCATTCGGCACGCCGGCCTTGAGTCGCGCAAGCTCAATAT
>CAYFFH010000179.1:0-6429 GCA_964342175.1 uncultured Enterobacteriaceae bacterium
AGTGCACGCATTGGTGATTACACGTTGCAGATGAAAGGCCGCCACACCGTAACTGACGCACTCTCGGTAGAGAGAAAGCTGAAGATTAATGGGGTGCACGGCGGCACAGCTGCGGCTGAACTCTACGTCCCGCTTATTTTGTCGAAACTTTAAATATTCCTACTTGATGGAATCAAGCGTGGTAGACATTTCGGATACTGATGCACGGTTGATGTTTTTGTTATCTACATTATTTCAGAATATAGGCTTTTAAGCGGAGGTGACCATGTAACCCTTTTTGGGTGTCGTAAAAACCTTCTTTACCATTGGTGCAAACAAATCAAGATCGAGTTTGGGTTTGTCAGCATCGAAGGCTGGGTTATCGTACTTCGCAATAAATTGTTCGGTTAAATCGTAGTGCTCCGAGTCTTTGTAATGGTCACGCATGTTACGATCAAGACCTATATGGTGGAAGAAATTATAACCTTGGAAAATCCCATGGTGTTTTACCATCCAATGATGAGAATCGCTAACGAAAGGTTCGATGATTGCCGCTGCGACATCTGGATGATTTGTGCTGCCCAAGGTATCGCCGATATCATGCAGTAACGCGCAGACTACGTACTCTTCGTTTTCCCCACATGAGGCCGCGAGTTCAGCGGTCTGCAAACTATGCTGCAATCGATCAACTGGGAATCCGCTGTAATCGCCACCAAGTAACTTGAGATGAGCGATGATACGGTCACCAAGCCCTGCCGTGAATTTACGATTTTCGTCCATGATCTGCTGCCAGTCTTCCTTAGTTCCGTCTGATAAAGCGGTGAAGTTTGGTCGTGCAGCCATGATGTTCATCCCCCCATTTTATTTGATAGGAAATATTATTGGTTTGACGTGTGCTATCTTCGCATAAAAGGCATACTACTTTGAAATTGATCAAAGGTATTCCCTTGCAAGGCATTGTTTAATATTGAGGATTGACTTTTGAAATACGAATATATTGAGGTATCTACAGTTAATCACATTACACGGGTGACACTCAATCGACCTGAGGTTTTGAATGCGATAAATCAAAAGATGCATGATGAGATGCAACACGCGTTAGATCAATTTTCAGCAGATGACAATCAATACCTCGGTGTGATCTCAGGAGCAGGAGATCGGGCGTTTAGTGCAGGGAGTGATTTAAAATCGATTGCCAAACGCGGGAAATCGCACGATTACCCAAAAAGCGGTTACGCAGGTTTGATCGAACGGTTCGAGCTCGACAAGCCTATGATTGCTGCAGTCGACGGTGTCGCCGTAGGTGGTGGCTTCGAGGTTGCCCTTGCCTGTGACATCATTATAGCGACTGAGCGGTCACGCTTTGGTCTGCCGGAACCTCTAATTGGTGCTGTGGCGCTTGGGGGCGGTGTACATCGATTGGCGCGACAGATTGGGCTCAAACAGGCTATGGGTCTGATATTGACAGGCGACATTATTGATGCTCATAAAGCGGAGCGTATGGGGATCATCACTCAACTTGTAGAGCATGATGCACTTGAAGACACAGTAAACGGCTGGTGTGAGAGAATTCTTCGATGTGCGCCACTAGCGGTCCGGGCTTCAAAGCAAACTGTATTGAAAGGCCTCGACGAGCCAACTTTGGAGCACGCGATGAGGAAACAAAAGACCTACCCTACTTTTAAACTGTGCTACAACTCTGATGATAAACGGGAAGGGGCGAAATCCTTTGCTGAGAAAAGATCACCGAATTGGGCTGGTAGATAGGGGTCTTAAGCGTCAAGGTGTCATTTGTGCGCAAGAAGTTGTCGACGGTGGGTGCTATTAATATAAGCAAACAGGGGAGAGAGATGAAGTCGAATCTATCAGTGCGTCTGGCAGTTATGTTTGTGATGGTAAACACGTTTGTAACGGCATTCGCGGAATCGCCATCGGATATGCGCCTTTATGTGCTTAATTCTGGTTCGTTGTCCCTGGGTAAAGGGGTGCTTCAGAATTTAGCACCAATGGAGCCGCAGATTAGAATTCCGGTCGCAATGTTTGTTATTAAGCATCCCAAAGGGAATGTTTTGTTCGATACGGGTAACAATGACAAGATTATCGATAATCCAGGCTATTGGGGGCCGAACTTTGCAGCGTTAAAACCAGTAAATACTCCTGATGTATCGATAGAATCGCAGCTTGCTCGGATCAATATGACGCCGGACGATATTACTTACGTTGTGGTCAGCCATATGCATTTGGATCATGGAGGGAACGTAGGTAAATTTCCAAACTCCACCTTAATCATCCAACGTGATGAAATTGAGTACGCGATGTTTCCGGATGAGCCTTTCGCTGGGGCTTTTATCCCAGGAGATGTTGCGGAATTGAGATCTGGAATTGGCGTAAAGAAACCGAATGCTGTTCCGATGCTCGTCCTTGAAAAAACAGACCTTGACATTTTCCGGGATGGCGCAATTGTGGTCAAACGTGCCCGGGGCCACACGAAGGGGGGGCAAATGTTAATAGTGCGTCTGCCTAATACAGGGACTGTTATTCTAACCGGGGATGCAGCTTATTTCCGCGATAATGTCACGAAGAGTATTCCCCCGAATATTGCCCTCGCTTACGATCCCGCGGGAATACTGCGCGGTTACGAATGGATCCGGTATATGATGGCGAGCGAAGGCGCCGATTTTTTCACCTCCCATGATCCTGATGTATTTAAGGCTTACAAAAAAGCACCGGAGTATTACGACTAAATTAGTGAAACCCTGCAGCAGGCTCCTGCGGCGAGTTCCTCGTTTCCACGATGTATTTTATAGCGTCATATACAAGTTCCAAATCCGAGTAGAAGTGCTGTGTCCTCTCCGTTAGTAGTGTCGTCGGGACTCAGTAAACAGTTCGGACAACGCTTAGTGGTAGATAATGTTTCATTCTCGATTAATAGAGGTGAAGTTTTTGGACTGCTGGGTCCCAATGGATCTGGGAAAAGCACTATTTTGCGTATGTTGGTCGGTTGCTTACGTCCAAGTTCCGGGACCGCTACGGTTGCCGGGTTTAATGTAATTTCTGATGGTTGCGCTGCCAGGGCTCAACTTGGTTATGCTCCCGAGGATTTGCCGATATACGCTTCCATGCGAGTAGAGGAATTTTTGAGCATGATGGCGCAATTAAAAGGTGTGCCTGCGAAGCGCTTAGATTGTGCGCTTGAGAAGGTGTGTGCTGTGCTTGATCTTAACGGTATTCTCCGCCGAAGGACTGGACAACTGTCCCGTGGGTTTCGTCAGCGCGTCAATATCGCGCAGGCTCTTCTCAATGATCCACCACTACTTATTTTCGATGAACCTACTAACGGACTCGATCCACGCCAGATCATTGATTGTCGGAAACTTATATTGAAGCTAGCCCGTAATCATGCAGTACTGGTAACCTCGCATATACTTAGTGAAGTCGAGAAAATTGCAGATCGAGCCGCGTTCCTTTCCGATGGTCGACTTCTTGGCGTCGACACAGTGAGAAAAAACGATGTAGTAATAGCCGATCTAGAATCACGTTTTCTTGAATTGACGGACACAGCGTGAATAGATTTGGAGTATTGTATCGTAAGGAAATGGCGGCAATTTTCTATTCGCCCATAGCCTATGCCGTTCTGTCAGTATTTAGTTTATTGATGGGTTACACGTTCTGTGCCCAGATCTTTCACACTCGTGGAACGAGTCTTGTGCCGATGTTATTTCAAGCAGCACTATTATTGATCCTGACAATTCCCTTGCTGACAATGCGGCAGTTTGCGGAAGAGCGCCGTAGCGGCACGTTAGAGCTATTGCTGAGCACTCCCGTGAGTAATTTGACACTAGTAGTAGGAAAATATCTCGCAAGCCTTACCCTTGTCACGATATTGTTGTCTGTAATGCTAGTCTACCCAATTGCTCTGGAGATCGTTGCCGAACCAGACTGGGGACCGATTATTAGCGGCTATATTGGCCTATTCATGCTCTCGAGTGCATTAATAGCATCCGGGCTTGCGATCTCGGCACTAACCTCTAATCAGATGATTGCTGGGTTATTGTCGACTGGCTTGTTTTTGACACTATGGATGGCTGAAGTGCTTGGTGTACTCTTGCCGTCGCCCCTCGATCATTTCGCGATTGGACTTTCCTTGGACACTCGCTTCACGCCGTTTGCAACTGGAGCTGTTTATCTTTCAGATTTTGGTTGGTTTCTTATTTTTACGTTGCTCGGGATCCTTTTCTGTGTTGGAGCTTTGGCTCGACGCTGACGGTCGTACTAGATGATCGGAAACAATTTTTGGTTGGGTGGGTGGTTAATCGCGGTACTGATATTATTCTCCGCCGGATTGAAACTTCCTGAATTGGTCTTGAGGCGACGCAAGAGGCTGTCGCGTGTTTGTAGCGGGTGTGGGGCTCTTATTCTTGTCGTTGCAGTGGCTATTTTTACGAGTGCTGCGTTAACCCGCCATGACCAACATTTTGACCTCACACGTGAACACCTATTTACCCCAGATCTAAAGGCGCTCGAAGTAATTGAGTCGCTTACGCGACCGGTCCGTTTAACATATTTTTCACGTGCTGATGATCTAGAAGGTATCCGCGCCCAACGAATTGTTGAACTATTGGCGCAGAAAAGTAAATTTCTCGACGTTGTCATCATCGACCCTGATATCAACCCGAGGTTAGCCCGCTCGGCGGGGGTCCAAGCCTACAACGCTGCATTATTAGAGGCTGACGGTCGACGGTTGGTCGTTAAGGGTACAGATGAAACAGAAATTGCGCTCGGCATACAACGCATATTGCGTGAGGAGCGTGTTGAAATATGTTTCCTTGATGGCCATGGTGAATATCCGAGTGATAACTACGAGTTCCACACTCATGTAGAGAAACTTGCAGGCCATGCAATGGGGCATACACATGGTGCTGCGGAGGCAGTCGTTCAAACTATTAGCCATGGCGTAGGGCGTTTCCGGGGATCTCTTGAGTCCTTAGGCTACGACATACGGGTCATATTGCCGGCAGTCGACGGTAAAATAGATGCTAGGTGTAAAGTTATTATTGACGCTGGACCACGTTCAGCATATTCGGCGATCGAGAGCGCGGCGTTAGCTTCATACCTTGAGTCCGGAGGCTCTGCGCTGTTGATGTATGACCTTGACTTTCTGATTGGCGTTGAGCATATGCAACTTTTAGAGCGTCTTGGACTTCGTTTGGATAAACGAATGATTGTTGATCCGGGGCTTCACTACGCGGCGGACCAAGAAATGGTTGCCGTAACCGCATATGAGGATCATAGGATAACCGAGCGAATTTCATTTTCATTCTATCCCGGGGTACGTTCACTCGAACGTCTAATTCCAGGCGATGGGATAACGATAATTCCGCTCTTCTATAGTAGTAAAACGAGCTACCTCCAAGAATTTCGCGATGGTATAGCTATCAAGAGGGCAGAAGCTCTGGCTAAACAAGAGAATATTGACGAAAGAGGACCATACTTGCTGGCCGCCGCTAGCAGCGGTAGTTTTAGCAGTACGAGTACACGGGAGTTCCGGGTAATTGTGGTTGGGGATGCTGATTTCGCGAGCAATTCATTTTATCCATATATGTCGAACAACCGAATCGCTATCGCAATGGTCCAGTGGCTAGCCCGAGAAGAAAGTAAAGCTTTAGTCAGCTCGCGTATTCCGGTTCCGAAAACAGTCAATTTAGTTAATCAGCAAAGGCTGGCTTTTATCTTATGGCTCGTGGTTGTTCTACCGTGCTCAATCGCAGGTATCGGTGTTTTGGTTTGGTGGCGACGCAGATGACTAGCTGCTCCCCCGCATACCTAAACGCATCGTTGTCATTAGTCGCGGTTGGTTATTTATTGTTGATGTATTGTGTTGGGATTCAACCAACACACGGGAATTGGATCCGGAACGTTGAAGGTGGTGTTTTGCAATCGGATCCCAAAAGCATCACTGGTATTGAAATTACTACGCCTAATGGTAGACAAAAGTATAAGAGACAAAATGTAGTTTGGCACAATGCACTAAGTGGTTCCGCCTTAACGGAAGATAATTCAATCGTACTAGGAAAAGCGATCACCTTCATGCATACCGCGGCTCCTGTCCGCGTTATAAGACCAGAAGAATTTGTAGCTGCAGATCGGGGTCTTTTTGGAGTGGGGGAAGGAATGTTAGATATAGAGTTTTCCACTAGCGCTGGAATTGTGTTAGCTGTTGGTTTTGGCAACCAAGCAAATGACGGAATACTCCGTTATATGCAAATTATTGGGCGACCGGAGGTCTATTTAATGTCTGGTTTTGTTGGGGACGCTTGGGAAGGCGTTTCTTACTTTGATGCGTCGACAGTTCATAAATGAAACTGATCCGCCGCCTTTAGTGATTCTAACGATCAAAGTACCTCGACGATCACTTCAGTCGCGTGCACACTGGAGCTCTCACCCATATCG
>CAYFFH010000180.1:0-6408 GCA_964342175.1 uncultured Enterobacteriaceae bacterium
ACGCGCCCTGTTGTTGGCAGGTGCAGACAAGGTGTCGATAAACACTGCCGCAGTTGAAAATATGGATTTTGTTAGCGAGGCGTCAAATAAGTTTGGTTCGCAGTGCATAGTAGTCGCGGTCGATGCGCGTCGGGTTGCGTCAAGTCCTCTGCGGTGGGAAGTATTTACCCACGGTGGTCGTCGAGCTACGGGACTTGACGCAATTGAGTGGTGTAGGCGTATGTCGGTTATTGGCGCGGGTGAGATCCTACTAACGAGCATGGATCGCGACGGTACTCGAGATGGGTTCGATATAGAGTTGACAAGAGCCGTTGCAGACGTGACACCAATACCAGTGATAGCATCTGGTGGTGTGGGGACGCTTGACCATTTTAGTGGTGGTGTTCTTGCTGGACACGCAGATGCTGTTCTTGCCGCCAGCATCTTTCACTTTGGCGAATATACTGTGGCGCAGGTCAAAGAGCATTTGCGCGATAATCAAATTGAAGTGCGATTATGAGTTGGGTTGATGAGGTCAAGTGGGATGAAGACGGCTTAGTGCCGGCGATTGCGCAAGCGGAAAATTCTCGTCGTGTATTGACCCTTGCGTGGATGAACCGCGAAGCGCTCCATGCAACCGTGGCTGAGAATCGAGCCGTGTATTGGTCGAGATCCCGTAAGTGCTTGTGGCGAAAGGGAGAAGAATCAGGATATATTCAACAGTTGAACTCATTACGCATCGATTGTGACGGAGATGCGATTCTTTTGATCGTAAAGCAAGTTGGTGGTATCGCCTGCCATACAGGTCGTGAAAGTTGTTTCTTTCGCACCTACCAAAACAATCAGTGGGAAGTTTCTGACAAAGTGCTAAAAGATCCCGCCGATATTTATGGTCGCCGATCGTAGATTTTAAGGCCCGCTTTTAAATGTCCACTGAAATTATAGACGAACTCTTTGAAATTCTTAAGCAGCGGAGGACTGCCGATCCGTCCACATCCTACGTTGCTGGCCTTTACGCTGAGGGGGCCGATCAGATTCTTAAAAAGATCGGGGAAGAGGCTGCCGAATTATTGATCGCAGGAAAGGGTGGTGCGGAAAATGAAATTATTCATGAAACAGCAGACCTCTGGTTTCATTCATTGGTTTTATTAGCTTATAACGAAATAGATGCGGATAGGATAATGTCGGAGCTCGAGCGTCGATTGGGACAATCTGGGCTAGAGGAAAAGGTTTCACGTCCGCGAAAATAGGCGCGGGCAACTGAAAGTTTGGCCCCTTGGAGGCGTACCATGTCATTTGGAATAAAAGAACTGATTGTAATTCTAGTCATTGTAATGCTGGTGTTTGGAACTAAGAAAATCCGCAACGTTGGTACCGATGTTGGTGGTTGGATTCGTGACTTTAAAAGGGCACTGAAAGACGGGCAGGACGAATCTGACGACGCTGCTAAAAAGCCAGACCCTGGACGAGTGATCGAAGGTGACAGCAGTGTCCCAGATAAAGAAAATCTATAGATAGATTAACTCATGTTGGATATCGGCTTTTGGGAATTCGCGTTAATCGGGATTGTTGCGCTAGTCGTGGTGGGTCCGGAGCGTTTCCCTGGTATGGCTCGGACAACCGGGCAACTCATCGGACGTGCAAAGCGAGCGATGCGTGAGCTTAGATATGAACTAGAGCGCGACATCGAGCTGGAAGAGGTTGATAGTGTTAAAGACGCAGCCCCTAAGAGTTCATTCGGCGAAATTTCAACGGCATTTGATGAATCCATCGATATTGAACCTCTAAATCACTCCAAAGATAAATCTGACAATTAAGCATTTTTATGTCTGACGGAGACGCAATCGATCACGATGAGGAAGCTATAGCGCAACACGATGATGGCCTGGATCGAACGGAGCGAACTTTCGTATCCCACCTGAGGGAACTCCGAAGCAGGATAATGGCCGCGTTATTGAGCGTACTACTGGTATTGCTCGTGCTAGTACCGTTCGCAAATGATTTGTATTTGTGGTTGGCCGATCCGTTGCTACATCACATGAGTGATACCGGAGCAACAATGATTGCAACGGAAGTCGCTTCTCCGTTTCTAGCCCCATTTAAGTTAGCGTTGTTCCTCGCTGTTTTTATTTCTGCACCATATATTTTCTATCAGTTTTGGGCATTCGTCGCTCCAGGGCTATATAGGAATGAACAGCAGCTCGCGCTGCCAGTGCTTATCTCTAGCACTGCATTATTTTATTTCGGTATTGCTTTTGCGTACTACATTGTGTTCCCGTTGATGTTTGGATTCTTTTCGGCAACCGCTCCTTCAGGAGTTGCGGTCATGACGGACATAAGTAAGTATTTAGATTTTGTATTGAAGTTGTTTTTTGCTTTTGGTGTGGCGTTCGAAGTCCCAGTGGCGACATATTTGGCCGTTCGCACAGGTATGACTACGCGCGCAACGCTGGCGGCGAAGCGACCTTATGTAATTGTTGCTGCATTCGTTGTTGGCATGTTACTGACTCCACCCGATGTCATTTCACAGATACTGTTGGCGGTGCCGGTATGGCTTTTGTTCGAGCTCGGCCTTATTCTCTGTAGACTTTATATTCAAGATTCAGAGGAAGGTTAATACGCTGACGCTTCTGGCGAGAAATCGTACCGGTCACTCAATCCGATCAATACCACGATCGCCGCTAACCACGATAATGTCGGCCCCGCGCTGCGCGAATAGGCCATTAGTCACAACTCCGGGTATTTGGTTGATCGTTTCTTCGAGTCGAACCGGCTCTCTTATTTGAAGTCCAAATACATCGATTATTTGATTGCCATTATCGGTGGTGAATCCATGGCGTAGTTCTGGCCGACCACCTAGCTTGACCATTTCTCTAGCCACGAAGCTGCGTGCCATCGGAATGACCTCGATCGGCAATGGAAATTCCCCCAGGTGCTTTACCATTTTCGAATCATCAACAATGCAGATGAATAACTTACTCGCGTGTGCAACGATTTTTTCGCGAGTTAGCGCTCCGCCGCCACCTTTAATGAGATGCCGGTGACGCGAGGCTTCATCCGCTCCGTCAACATAAACGGGGAGGTCGCCAACGCCATTGAGGTCTATTACAGCAATTCCATTCGCTTCCAGTCGTTCTGCGGATGCTGTAGAGCTGGCTACTGCACCTTCGATTTGGTGTTTGTATTGCGCCAGGAGGTCGATAAAGTAGTTTGCCGTACTTCCGGTACCGACCCCGATGAATCCTTCTAATTCAATAAGTTCAATTGCAGCGGTCGCCGCCATTAATTTTTTTTCATGTTGGTCCATAGATTATCGTCCATTTTCGGAGACGCGAAGATTTTCTTGACTAAAATAACGAGGTCACTATTCACACTGCTAAATGGTATCTTATATCTATGTAAAATTATTCTCTTAATTCGATTTTGAAAGTATTGGTTTTCGACACTGCGGATTCAGCCGGTCTGAACTTGCGGAGGCACGAGGTTCGCTTTTAAAGCCCCTCAATCAAATCGGCAACCGTTGGAATTTCACTATATTCTACTATCTTATACATAACGTAGTATGTGGGAGAGTGCTTATGAGGATCCAGATTCGACCAAGAAAGGTAAACAATATTAATGCGTTTCAGGCTGTCCCAGGAATAGAGTTTGTTGAATGGCACGATAATTCCGCGTGCGAACTTTTTTCGCGCTGATACTTTATGGTTGCCGACGAGATACGATGCCCGCTTGGTCCTAGAGATCTGGTCCAAGTAATGCAACGTCTTCATACACTTGGATTGAATACGGGCAGCGCTGGAAATGCGAGTTGTCGACTTAGTGAAAAGGAATACTTAATAACCCCGAGCGGGATCGATCCATCGGCGTTGGGTCCAGATTCCATCGTACGGATGCCGCCGATCGGTGCTAGCATAGTGAGCGGGTTAAAACCCTCTTCGGAAGCGAGCATGCACATTGCTATCTATGCCGCACGCTCGGACGTAGGCGCTATCGTCCACACACATTCACCCTATGCCACTGCACTCTCATGTATCCGTCAATCTATCCCAGCCTTTCATTACATGGTTGGAGTTGCTGGTGGAGATTCGATCCGTTGCGCGCCCTATGCTACTTTCGGTTCCAAGGAATTGTCGGAGAATGCTGTCGTTGCGCTTCGAGAACGTAAAGCATGCCTGTTAGCGAATCATGGTGTATTGGCTCTCGGTGCAGATCCCCATGCTGCGGCAATGCTTGCTTTGGAAGTCGAGCAGCTATCAAGGCAATACTGCATAGCCGTTCAGAGCGGCGAGCCGGTGTTACTCAATGAAGCACAAATGAAAGAGGTACTGGAGAAATTTAAAACTTATGGCCAGAGTAGCGAATAGTCCGCTCGAGGAATTTCGGGGGCGCCCTAGTTTCCATCTGGCGTTTCCCGTGCATGATCTAGAAGCAACTCGATCATTCTATGTCGACGTACTCGGCTGCGGTGTGGGGCGGTGTTCAGAGACCTGGTTGGATTTGAATTTCTTTGGTTACCAAATTACGGCCCACCAAGTCTTAGACAGCGAAATTCGATTAACTAGCAATGTCGACGAGCATGATATTCCGATACCACATTTTGGATTAATCATGGATTGGGAAGATTGGCATCGCGCTGTCGATCACATGGTTTACATCGGAGCCAAATTTTTAGTCGAGCCACATGTACGATTTAAGGGCTTAGTGGGCGAGCAAGCGACATTTTTTCTCGAAGATCCGAGTGGAAACTGTCTCGAATTCAAGGCCTTTAAAGAAGCGGCAGATGTTTTTGGTACTTGAACATTACGCCTTCCGCGTCGGGTAGCCGCTCAGTATCTACGCCTCGGTCTGCGGGAAAAATAGCTGCCGCAACATCGCGCCAGGATCGGACGCTCTCATAAATGTCTCGCCAACTAAAAAGGCGTTGACACCGTGACTGCGGAGCATGGAAACATCGTCGGTAGTATGGATCCCCGATTCAGTGATAACTAATCGATCGTCCGGTATATCACGCAGTAATCCTATTGTCGTGTCGATGTTAGTGACAAAGCGACGCAAATCGCGGTTATTAATTCCGATCAACGGTAGTCGTAATCGCAGGGCTCGTTCCAACTCAGTCCGATCATGAACCTCGAGTAAGACATCCATTCCTAAAGTCGTTGCTATACCAGCAAGCTCTTGGAGGGTGGGATCGTCTAGACACGCGACGATCAGTAGTAGGCAGTCAGCGCCGAGAGCTCGTGTTTCGAATACCTGATATGGATCGATCACGAAATCTTTGCGGATTACGGGTAAGTCACATGCTGTTCGTGCCGCAAGGAGATCCTTATCATGTCCTTGGAAAAACTTTTCATCCGTGAGAACTGATAAGCAGCTTGCACCATTTTCAGCATAACTTTGTGCGATAAGTTTTGGCCTATAGTTATCTCGAATAAGTCCCTTACTCGGTGACGCTTTTTTACATTCAGCAATTACAGCCGGTATATTCTTTTCTACTCGACGCAATAAGGCGTTGGCGAACTTTCGTACTGGTGACGCATTTTTTGCCTGCTGTTCTATTTTCGCCTGCGGAGTGTGGTCTTGACGTTGCTTAACTTCGTTTACTTTGTGTTCGATTATATCGAGCAAAATGTTGGACGAGGGAGTTGCGTTAGCTGTATTGTTCTGACTCATGGTACGCGCCTGTGTCGCTTAGTAAATTCGATAAAGTGATTGAATCTATCTCTCGCAGACCCTTCAGCTAAAAGTTGATTGGCTCGTTCGATTCCACTGGAAATAGTGTCCGCCAGACCGCAAATGTAAATTGCGGCGCCTCCATTTAACGCAACTATATCGCGAGCCGGACCGGGTTCGTTATCGAACACTTCTCCTATTATTTTAAGGCTATGCCCTGCGTCGCGCGCAACTATCGAGGAGTTATCTCGTATCTCAATGCCAAATTCTTTCGGGTTGATTTCGAACCAATCTATTCGCCCATCACGTAACTCAGCCACGGTCGTGATTGAGCTAATACTAATCTCATCGAGGCCATCTTTGGCGTTAACTACAAGCGCACGTTCGGTACCGAGTCGAGCTAAGGCTTCTACAACTATTATTTGCCAGTGGCGATCGAAAACGCCAACAAGTTGCATTCGTGCACCTGCCGGGTTAGTCAGTGGACCAAGTACATTAAACAAGGTTCGAATTCCAAGCTCGCGACGGGGGCCGACCGCGTAACGGGTAGCACGATGGTGAGCCGGAGCGAACATAAATCCGACTCCTGTTTCCCGTATCGAATGCGCGACAGTGGTTGGGTCAAGCTCAATATCCGCGCCAGCTTCTGCCAGAACGTCAGCAGATCCACTGGAGCTAGATACCGATCTATTTCCATGTTTAGCCACGTAGCCCCCGGCGGCGGCGACTACAAAGGCGGCCGCCGTGGATATATTGAAC
>CAYFFH010000181.1:0-6366 GCA_964342175.1 uncultured Enterobacteriaceae bacterium
GTATCCATTCAGGCCGCTATCGGCGGCTACCAACCCGTTGGTGTATGCGGGAAACGCTAAGGCGAAATCTATGGCCACTGACCCGCCGAGCGATAGTCCGACTACAGTAGCACTTTTCACATTTAAATAATCGAGTAACGCCTTTAAGTCTTGAGTAGGATCGAAGGGATCATGAGTGGCTGGAGCCGAGCGGCCGAAACCGCGCAGGTCGTAGCGGATAACTCGATAGTTTCGGGCGAATGTTTCGAATTGGCTCTCCCACATACGAGAGTCCAATGAAAAACCGTGGATAAACACGATCGGTGGCCCTTGACCTGCTTGTTCGTAGAAGAGGGTCGTCCCGTTTACTTCAGCAATTCCATGTTCAGTGTTCACGATATGATTTCCAGATTGGGGAGGAAGCCGTGAATAATTCACGTAGCAAAGCAACATTTGTCAGGTATGATATTGCCAAGTAAGGGGGAACAAAAAATGCAACGATTGTGTATATGCCTATTAGTTATTTTTGCTTGGTCTGGATCATCGGCTGAAGTGGCTAAGGATTGCAAGCCCCCGGAGCGGCCTTCCATTCCAGATGGCGAAAATACGACAGAGTCGAAGTTAATTGCGACGCGAGTAATACTTGAGCAATATTTAAAGGATGGTGACAGCTATCTAGTGTGTCTGCGGGAATTCGAAGATAGTCTTGGAGACACTATTGCGGAAATCGATGGCCATGAATTACTGGAAAAATATAAAGGGATGGTTGAAGAAATGTACCTAGTCGGAGATGAATACAATATTGCCTTGCGACGGTTTAAATTGAATTTAGGCACTAGCTCAGGAGATAGTGAATAGGTCCAAGCCAGAACGATTCGACTGGGGCTGGGTTCATACGATAAAGGTCATGGCGAACTGCTTTGTCGCCTGTGATTGAGGTGTGAAGTGACGGCATCGATCCCCCCGTTTTTTGCGACGTAACTGAAGTCCGAACGAAAGGTCAGCGCCAGACTCACACCACTGAATGTTACGTCAAAGAGTAGCCATTTTTCACCTCGCTGAATCAGTCGGAAGTCGAGCGGAATAGCATCGGCATTTGCGATTTTAATGCCGGCCGTGACAACAGCCGTGTTCTTTCGCAGCAAAGGATCCCCCTCTACGTCCAGTACGATTTTTCCCCCTTGAGATAGCGCTAACGCGTATGTGTTAATGATGTATTGTTCGAAAGCGCGAAGGAATTCATTTTTTTGCTCGACGGAGGCACTGACCCAATGATCGCGCAAGATCCATTGCGCCAAAGCTAAATAATCGATGCGCGGGCTTAGTAAAGTAGAAAAAATTGCTCTTACATCTGCGTCGGTTAATGAATTGTTCTGACGCTTTGAATCTAACTGAATTAGCAATTCATCGAATACTTCACGGATGACCACGTCGGGCGCTTGCGCAGCATTGGTGTTAATCGGAGTCAATAAAATGAACAGTAAAACACTAAATTGTGCTCCAAATATGATCAAACATCTTGCGTTACTGCACGATCGTTCTCGATTCATTCGCCATCCTCACAAAGGGTTTTAGGGGCTAAAGAACTAACTAATGGGCAATCTAGACGTTAACATATTGGCGCTACCGAATGCTATGTAAGATCGCGACATTACAGCGATGCTGGGAGCTCTGGCCACTAAAGTCGAGTGAGAGTGGTAGATAGTGGGTTACACGGTAATTTGATCGCCACCTTTTAGATCTAACATTTCGCGCGCCTCATCGGGGCTAGCAATTTCAAGCGACAGCCCTTCAATAACTTTGCGAACGAGACGTACTTGCTCGGCAGAGCCTTCCGCAAGCCGGCCGGGCCCACCCCACAATGAGTCTTCGAGGCCAACTCGGACGTTTCCACCCATAGATGCTGAGATACTGGCCACCGGAATTTGGTTCCGTCCTGCGCCTAGCACTGACCAGATATACTCATCCCCAAACAATCGATCGGCCGTACGTTTCATGTGCGTGACATCTTCTGGATGCGCACCTATGCCGCCGAGTAATCCAAACACAGTTTGAATAAACAGTGGCGCTTTGACTAGGCCGGCATCGTGAAAGTAGGCCAAATTGTAAAGATGGGCGGTGTCGTAGCACTCGAACTCAAAACGCGTTCCATTAGCGCCACATATCGTCAAGATTCTTTCGATGTCTTGATACGTGTTTTTAAAGACCATGTCGCGACTTTTTTCGAGGTGCTCAACTTCCCAATCATATTTAAAATTATCGTACCGCCGTAACATCGGAAACAATCCCATGTTCATAGAGCCCATATTGAGTGAAGCCACTTCCGGTGCGAACTCCGATGCAGGGCGTAAACGTTCGTCCACCGTCATGTGCGGAGAACCGCCGGTTGTAATGTTTATAACCGCATTAGTCTCTTTTTTTATTTTTGGCAAAAATTTTCGAAACACGGCCGGATCTTGTGTTGGTTTACCATTCTCTGGATCTCGTGCATGCAAGTGAATGATTGCAGCGCCGGCCTCAAATGCGTCTATACTCGCTGCGGCAATTTCATCAGCCGTCACTGGGAGATAAGGTGACATTGTTGGAGTATGGATTGCACCCGTTGGAGCGCAAGTGATGATGACTTTTCGTGATTTAGGCATGACAGTTCCTGAATTATTTTTGGAGCGTTAAAGGCAGTAGGCGTTATCGGATATCGGCTCTTATTGAGTGCGTTCAGTTTCTATTAAAACAGCGAACATTTTTTCGCGCGGTGCGCTGATACGAATCTCCTCGGGAATTTCTAAGCTCAGTTTTTTGCTTCTTGTATTTTCTTCCATACACTGCCAGGACGTAGTGGTAGTTCGGTAATTTCTATCCCGAAGGGAGTGAGGGCATCACAGATTGCATTCGTTAACGCCCCGGGTACGGAGCTTGGTCGACCTTCGCCAATTCCACGTGTGCCGAGCGGTGTATGTGGGCAGGGAGTAGGCGCATAGGTTATTTGGATGTCTGGCATATCCGCTGCATTTGCGAGTTTATAGTTTTCGAAATCCGCAGTGAGCTGTTGACCTTGCTCGTCGTAGACGAACTCCTCGAATACGGCATTCGATAGACCTTGGACGATGGCTCCATGCATTTGCCCGTCGACTATGAGAGGGTTGATGACGTTGCCAACATCTTCAGACGTGACCCATTTCTTGATCTTAAATTCGCCGTTATCAGGATTTACTTCAACAATGCAGAAATCCGCATTAAAGCAAATCATCGGTTTAGCGGCCTCGAAGAAGGCGGTCGCATCGAGGCCGCCAACTTCGCCTTCAGGCATATTGATCGGATGCATGATTATACGCTCTGCAATTTCAGTAAATTTCTTCTTTTTTGTCGGATCGGCGCGATATATCACTTCCCCGTTAGTAAAATCAAAGTCGTCAACTTTCGCTTTAATGCTTAAGTCGTGCGCTAAAATCCGAGCTATTTTTACTTTCAACTCCGTGCAAGCTTTGTGGACAGCGCTCATGAAATATGAGCCCGCGCGAGCGCCAATTGTGCCAGATCCGAATGGGGTAGTGCCGGTGTCTCCAGTCGTGACGATGGTATCCTCAGGATCGATGCCAAAGGCATGGGCGACAACTTGCGCTGTAGTAGTTTCATGGCCTTGACCACCGGGCGCATCACCACCAAATACTTGGACCTTGCCACGTGGATCGAGACGTACGGTCGCCGCACCGTAACCGGGTTGGTTTTCCATCGGCACCATGAGTTCGGACGCGACCCCAGATAACTCTACCCCGGTACCGAAGCCAATTCCGATATATCGACCTCGCTTTAGCGCTGCCGCCTGTTCTTTCCTAAACGCAGCTAGATCGATGTGCGAGATCAAGTTGTCCCAAACCTTAATGAAGTCGCCACTGTCAAAATACTCTCCGGTTGTCGACGTATAAGGCAATTCTGAAACGAGATTTTTGCGTCGCATATCGGCGGGTTCCATGCCGATCTTGTGCGCTACCATATCTATCGCACGTTCTACCGCAAAGCGTGGAGGGAGGTTGCCAAATGCGCGTGATGGCGTTAGACATGCTTTGTTTGTCACGGCCGCACGCAAACTAATATCGGCTTTATCCCAGGTGTAACCGTTGGGCATTTCAACTGCCCCTAAAAATGGCATTACAAAACCCCAGTAGACTCCAGTTTCTCCGGTGCCAGTATCGGCGATACCGCGATTACGTAGAGCTAAGAGCTTTCCGTCTTTACTAGCGGCAACCTCGAGGTAATGTATTTGATCGCGTTCCTGTCCTACATTCATTAAGCTTTCATAACGTGACTCGATCCAACGCACCGGCTGTCTGAGTTTACGGGCCATGTGGGCGATGACGATGTTCTCGCGATAAAAGGGTGCTTTAACACCAAAACCACCACCTTGATCTCGGGGTGCGATGACACGAATTTTTTCAGCAGGAATATCAAGTAGGTCGCCTAAGGCAAGGCGATCGATATGTGGGCGCTGCGTCGTGATCCAGGCGGTTAGGCCGTCTGAATCCGTCCAACTGCACAACGCGCCCCGTGGTTCCATCGGCGTGACTCCAGTCCGATGGACTCGGAAGCGTCCTTTTACGACGGCGTCAGCGGTTTTAAAGATCTGATCGACTGCCTTGGCGTTGGCCTCCTGTTCAGGATCCGTTTCGCCTCCGGTGAAAGTCATTGAGAAGATCTCATTGTCGTCGTGATCATCGTTTACAATCGGTGCGCCGGGTTCTAGTGCTGCCTCCGGATCTACTACGGCCGGTAGTTCTTCGTATTCGACCTCGACCAATTCGGCAGCGTCGACGGCGATATATTTATCTCGCGCGATTACCAGTGCTACTGGCGCTCCGTGAAATTTCACTTTCTCGACCGAAAGCGGGTAGAAGGTGGGGTACTTAGCAGGCAGGTTGGGCAGTAATACTGGTTGCGGCATAGATCGGAGCTCGTCGACGATGTCGGCACCAGTAACCACACTGACGACTCCGGCTAGCTCTTCGGCTGCGCTTGTGTCGATACTTAAAATTTTGGCATGCGCATATTCACTTCGTACAAACGTTGCGTGCAACATACGTGGCAATACAATGTCACTGATATATTTCCCTTCGCCGGCGACGAGACGCGAATCTTCTTTCCGTCCGTATCGCGATCCTAACCATGATCCAGTGTTGCTCTTTAGATTGTTCGGCATGTTCCTATCCGTTTCCCGTTAACCTATTATCTTTGCCGCTTCGCGCACAGCGTTTACGATATGCACATAGCCGGTGCAGCGACACAAATTGCCGATCAATCCTTGGCGAATCTCCTCGTCAGTTGGATTTGGGTTCTTGGCGAGAAATTCAGTCATGTTCATTAAGATTCCTGGGGTACAAAATCCACATTGCAGGCCGTGTTGTTCGTTGAACGCAGTTTGCAGTGGAGTCTGCTCTGAGTTATTTGCCAGGCCTTCCACGGTTGTGATTTCGTGGCCGTCAGCTTGTATTGCTAACATAAGGCAACTTTTCACTGCTTCTCCATCTAGATGGATAGTGCAGGCACCGCAGACGCCTTCATAAGTGCAACCAACGTGTGTGCCGGTAAGGCCGATGGTTTCGCGAACGAAGTCAACCAATAGCATTCGTACCGGAACCGTTTCCGTGTACATAGAGCCGTTAATCTTTATGTTAATAGTCTTCATTCGATTGTTTCCTCTGATCAACCGTGCGCGCGTCTAAACGCTGTGGCGGTAACTTCTGCTCCAACACTACAGATGAGTTGATCGCGGTACTCAGCATCGGCCCAGTGGTCCGTATGAGTTTCTACGGATCCGGCGACTGTGGCCATCGCTGCGGTAATGGAGTCGCCGCTGCCATCTGATCCGACAATTGCCTCGGCGCCGGGCACACTGAGTTGCGCGCCGTCAGCCAGTCCCGCGACCGCAACACGAGCCGCGATGCAAACTCCTTCTGGGTCTAATGTGACATTTACGCATATTCCCACTACGGGCAGCGAGTCAGTTACTAAGCCCCATTTTTTGTATGCACTACCGGTACTTGCAGGGGGGCTAGGCCATGAGATAGAGAGTAGGATTTCATTGTCCTCTCGCGCTGTCTCGAACGGCCCGAGGAGAAAATCTTGTGCGTCCATCTCTCGAATTGAGGCTTTACTTGAGGCGAGGGTGATCGTTCCATTAAGCGCGAGTACGACAGCGGGCATGCATGAGGCAACGTAGTTCCAGCAAATACTCCCGCCAATCGTACCGCGATTTCGGACTTGTCGATCGCCAACATGACAGGCGGCATCATTCAGCGCGGCATAAGCAGGAGGTAATGTTTTGCATTCGGCGATCTCGACGTAACGGGCCATAGCGCCAATGGTGAGGCCGGAAGTTTGATCGATACCACGTAA
>CAYFFH010000182.1:0-6365 GCA_964342175.1 uncultured Enterobacteriaceae bacterium
GGATTGTCCTTCCTCTCCGTCACGTTGCTTGGGCGGCAAATATCAACAATAGCTATATAGCAGCGTATGGTTTTGGGGGGCCTGTGACATCCGCTGCCGCATTTCAGATGATGGATCACCTCGGTATCGCACAATATATAACGCGAATCGGATTAATATTAGCGGACAATGACGCCGGGATATTGGCAGATACCAAATCGTTGTGGGTGGAGAATGCGATGTGGCAATTGCTGCGTGCTCTCATGGAAGAAGCGATGGTAACTAAAGACTGGTTCGAACTTCATGTACTACAAAATTTTCTTATTGACGGGATGCTGTACCCGTTGGTTTTCGATAGGTTCGATAGGGTGGTTACGGAGCATACTGGTGCCGCGTATTCAATGATGAATGAATTTACGGTTGAGTGGTTTGCTGAGGCATCACGCTGGGTCGATGGAGTAATGAAGCGCGCAGTGCAAGAATCGAACGAGAATAAAGTACATATCCAGAGATGGGTAACTGCATGGACCCCAAGAGTGCAAGATGCCCTAAAACCGATTGCCGACGCTGCATTCGAGGAGGAGGGTGGCAACGCGATCGACGAAATATCGGATCTATTAACGACGCGGGCTGACAAGATTGGCCTTGATATCTAGGAACGACGGAATGGCAGATAAAGTATTTATTGCATTACAGAACAATTCTGAAGCGCAGGCGATTATCGAAGCAATTTTGGAAGACAACACAAACGCTATTGCGAATGAGAGTCCTGGAATGGTGAAGATTGATTGTCCTGGGCGGTTAGTTGTACGCCGAGAGACGGTTGCAGAGAAAATGGGGCGTGAGTTTGATCTGCAAGAAATACACATAAACCTAATTTCGATTGGTGGCAACATTGACGAGACTGACGATGAGTTCGTTCTCTCTTGGAATAGCTAGTTGTCACTTCAATCACGGTATTGAATAAACAATTTTTAAAGTTTATCGCCTAACAAGGATAATTCATGGGTAAAGCAAAACGCTTAGGATTGAAGGAACGATATAGTTTGATGACTCGTGGACTCGATTGGGAGACGACTTACCAACCAATGGATCAAGTCTTTCCTTATGACAAATACGAGGGCATAAAAATAGTTGATTGGGACAAATGGGAAGATCCGTTTCGACTTACGATGGAATCGTACTGGAAGTACCAAAGTGAAAAAGAACGTAAGCTCTACGCTATTTTAGATGCCTTCCAACAAAACAACGGACAGCTGAATATTTCGGACGCGCGGTACATGAGTGCGGTCAAGCTATGGTTGCAAGGTATTACCCCGCTCGAATACGCGGCTCACCGCGGATTTGCTCATGCAGGACGAGCGTTTCGCGGTGCAGGAGCCCGGGTAGCATGTCAAATGCAATCTATAGACGAATTACGTCACGCGCAAACCCAGCTGCATGCATTTAGCCACTACAACAAGTTTTTTAATGGTATGCACGGTTTTGCACATATTCGGGATCGTGCTTGGTATTTATCGATCCCAAAGAGCTTTTTTGAGGACGCTATGAGTGCGGGTCCTTTTGAGTTCGTCACTTCAATCTCATTTGCGTTCGAATATGTATTAACGAACTTGTTGTTCATGCCATTCGTGTCGGGCGCAGCGTATAACGGTGATATGGCAACTACAACATTTGGCTTTTCTGCACAATCAGACGAGTCCCGACATATGACGTTAGGTCTCGAAGTTGTAAAGTTTATGCTGGAGCAGCACGAGGATAATGTTCCAATCGTCCAGGCTTGGTTGGACAAGTGGTTTTGGCGCGGCTACCGTTTGCTTGGTCTGGTAGGAACGATGATGGATTATATGCTGCCGAAGAAGGTAATGTCTTGGAATGAGGCGTGGGAAATTTATTGGGAAGAGAACGGCATTGCTTTGTTTCATGATTTGAGTCGATACGGTATTCGGTTGCCGAAGTATCACGAAGTCGCGACGAAAGAGAAAAATCGCGTCACGCATGAACTTTGGGCCACGCTGTATCAGTATGGTAACGCGCTTGGCCTGCATACGTGGGTCCCTGAAGACGACGAGCTTGATTGGATGTCAGAGAAGTATGGGGAATTGTTCGATACGATGTATCGTCCACGTTTACTATTTATGCGTGATCAGGAAAACGCCGGTAAACGTTACTTCAACAACCGATTACCAATGGTGTGTCAGGTCTGCCAGATCCCGGTTTTCTTTACCGAGCCCGATGATCCGCAAAAAATATGTGTTCGCATCGTTGAATGGGCAGATACGAAGCATCATTGTTGTTCAGATGGGTGTGCTGATATTTTTAACCGCGAGCCTGAGAAATTCGTGCAATCCTTGATTCCGCCACAACAAATATACCGTGGAGAGGCGGGTGGTGCGCGTGATATCTTTGAGTATGCGGAATGGTTGCATTTAAAAAAGGATGTCGATACGGGGGAATATCGAGGGTCTCCTGATCATGAAAATTGGGAGGCCTGGCGGTTAGAAAAACCGACTCCGCAGACGAACTCCGATGAAGCGGCCTAACTTTCAGAGGTGCTTTCGAGATGGCGGTAAAACACTTAGGTAGTAGTTACGAATTTAAATCCGAAAACCGGGAAGAAAAATACGGCGGCGATATTAATTTTTATATACAGTGGGAGAAACACCTACTGTACTCTTGTCCATCTGCGTATCGCGCACCAGTCGGCATGATATTGCGCGAATTTTTAGAGCAGATGTTTAAACCGGACTATGCCACTCATCCCGATACCGCTAAGCTCGACATTGAAGCCCTTGAATGGGAACTCGACCAAAAACCTTGGCAGCCGGATTTGGATAAGAGTTTGAAGGAAAATGGGATAGGTCACATGACTTACCTTCAGATTCGGTCGCCCGGTTTGAATGGGATGTTTGGCACCGGCATTTAAGCGCAGCACTATATGAGTTATCGGGTCACTATCGAACCTCTCGGTGAGACCATTGATGTAGAAGTCGGTCAGACGATTCTCGATGCAGCACTTAGAGCAGGAGTCTGGCTGCCCTACGCTTGTAACCATGGGTTGTGCGGCACGTGTAAAGTCAACGTCTTAGAGGGTGAGATTAGTCACAATCACGCCTCGGCATTCGCATTGATGGATGTTGAACGAGACGAAAATAAAACGCTTGCCTGCTGCGCTACCGTCGACTCGGATGTCGTTATTGAGGCTGAGGTCGATGAAGAACCTGATGCTGAGGGTTACGTTGTCGAGGATTTAGTCGGCATCGTTGCCCGGGTTGAACCGTTGACCCCTACCATAAAGGGTATCTGGCTCGATGTTGACGGTGATGGCGTTGCGTTTCAAGCGGGCCAGTACATTAACTTGTCGATCGGAGATATGGAACATCCTCGGGCATTCTCTATAGCAAGCCCCCCTTCAAGTGCAAATTCGATCGAGCTCAACATTCGTCTGGTCGACGGCGGTGAAGGGACGGCTTATCTTCACAATCAATTGCGCGTAGGCGACCAGGTTTCATTTTCAGCGCCACTCGGTCGTTTTTTCGTGCGTAAATCGGCTTTAGAGCCGATCATATTTCTCGCAGGTGGATCAGGTTTGTCCAGTCCGAAATCAATGATATTGGATCTGCTTGAGGCCGGTGACTCACGCGAAATTACATTACTGTATGGCGCGCGTAACCAAGATGAGCTTTATTACTTCGACTTTTTTTCAGGTTTGGCACGAGATCATGCTAACTTCACCTACCGTGTCTCATTGTCGGACGCGGCCAGTGATATCTCTTGGGCGGGATCCCGTGGTTTAGTCCACGACCTCGCAACAACACATTTCGACAACGGCTTTGCAGGACACAAGGCTTATCTATGTGGGCCCCCGCCGATGATTGATGCGTGCATTACAACTTTGATGCAGGGGCGGTTGTTCGAAGAACACATTTTCATGGAGTCTTTCCTTACCGCCGCAGATGGTGTGGAACCCGCACGTCGCAGCGCCTTATTTAAGAAATTTTGAACGATAAAATGACTCAAAATAAGAGCTTCGAAATTACTATTCTGGATAGTGGGGATAGCTTTTTGTGTAAAGAAGGGCAGAATGTCCTGTTAGCAATGGAGCGATTAGGGCTTCGAGGGATTCCGGTAGGGTGCCGTGGTGGTGGCTGCGGGATCTGCCGGGTTCAGGTTCTCGGCAATGGTCAGTACCGGACAAAAAAAATGAGTCGCGCCCAAGTTAGTGAAGAAGATGAGTCAAATGGTATCGCGCTGGCATGCAAGTTGATTCCGGAAGGTGATCTGCAGATCCTTCCGGTAGGGGTTTTGGGTAACCATTCGACTTAGCCAGGTGGCATTCGCAACCGCGATTGCTATTTTGACATAAGCGAAATATTGCAGAACGGAGGAATGCGAAATGTCATACAACGGAGTCATGCGGCCAGGGCATACCTGTTTACGCGTGTTAGAAATGGAACCGTCGCTGACGCATTATGTGGAGCGGCTTGGAATGATCAAAACTAGCGAGGATGAGCAGGGTAGGGTGTACCTGAAGGCGTGGGACGAGCATGACTGTTTCTCACTTGTCCTACGCGAGGCGGATGAACCTGGGATGGAGTTTCTGGGCTTTAAAGTTCATTCCATGGCTGACCTCGACCGCTTCGAAGTTGCGATCCGAGAATACGGCATCGATGTGGAGCGTATGCCAGCGGAGGAACTAAAAGGGTGCGGCCATCGTATTCGCTTCCTTATCCCCAGTGGTCACTCGATTGAGCTTTATGCTGAAAAGCAACACGCAGGTAATGGACTGGGTTATTTGAACCCTGATCCTTGGCCTGAAGGATTAAAAGGTATGCAAGTTAATCGATTTGATCACTGTTTGCTTTATGGTCCAAGTATAGTGGATGTGGTTGATTTTTTCGTCAACGTTCTGGGATTCGCTCTAACGGAACGTGTGCTCGATCCTGAAGCAAATATGACTGGTGCATTTCTTTCATGCTCAAACAAGGCGCACGATATTGCCTTCATTCAATATCCAGAAGCGAATAAATTTCATCACGCGTCGTTCCTGCTTAATAGCTGGGAGGAGATCTTGCACGCAGCAGACATCATGGGGATGCACAATATATCGATAGACATTGGGCCGACCCGGCACGGGATCACGCGAGGGCGTACAATCTATTTCTTCGATCCGTCGGGCAATCGTAACGAAGTGTTTTGCGGCGATTACACGTGGTATCCGGATCGAGATCCGATTACGTGGACTGCAGAAGAACTGGGCAAAGCTATCTTTTACCATGATCGGAAACTCAATGAGAATTTTCTAACGGTCGTGACATGACCTGAGCGCAATTCGTTTAATAAATTTAACTTTGGGAATTCTAAGGTGCATACCAACGGACGAATGATCCCGGCTAAAGAGTTGCTATTAGGGCGCTATTCCCAGAATAGTCGCCGGTAACTGCGAATATGCGTTTCGGGATTTTTCAATCTGCTCAGTGGCCCGAAGGCACCGAGCAACACGTTCGCTTGCGCGATGCGGTGGCGCAAAGTGTGTTAGCGGACGAACTGGGGTATGACTCCGTTTTTATGACCGAACATCATTTTAGTCGTCATGGGATCGTACCTGACAATCTTTCGATGCTTTCTTTTATCGCAGCCCAAACAAAACAGATTCGATTAGGGACTGCCGTTAGTGTGTTACCGCTCCACGACCCGATACGATTGGCGGAGTCTGTAGCACTTGTCGATCAGCTTTCCAACGGACGCGTCGAGTTCGGTATTGGGCGTGGTTATCAATGGGGCGAGTTTGATGGCTTTGGGCAATCCCTGGCTGACAGGGAAGCGCGGTTTGACGAAGCCATCAGTGTCATTTTGCAAGCGTGGAAGAGTAGCGAACCCTTTAACCATGAGGGGAGTTATTGGGAATACCGAAATATACAACCGCAACCTCAAGCAATTCAAAAACCACACCCTCCGATCTGGATGGCGACAGCGAGTAGTGACGGATTCGACTTGTGCGCCAAGAATGGCTGGGGCGTGATGCTGCCACAGGCCGTCCCTATTGAGACGGTCGCCCTCTGGGTAACGGATTACAAGACTGCATTAGACCGGTATGGGAAGCCATTCGATCCTAATAAATTGATCCTCGCTCGGGGTCTGCACCTTGGAGATGATGACGCTAGCGCCTGGGCGGAAGCTGGGGTTGCCTACGAAAATTTTCTCGCATTGGCGCAAAGGGTTGCAGAATCTCCGGGTGGTAATGCATCGCCTATGCCATTCGACCTTGATAGCGTTCGCGGGAATACGATGATTTGCGGTACCGAAACCTGCATCGAAAAACTGCAGGCGATTCGAGCTTTAGGGATCGAGTATGTAATATTTTTTAGCAATATGGGGGGGCTTAG
>CAYFFH010000183.1:0-6359 GCA_964342175.1 uncultured Enterobacteriaceae bacterium
TCGAAAAAAAAATGATACAGCTTCAGAAACCAAATATAGGCAATGATGAACTTGAGCTTGTTAAGCAAGTCATAGAGTCAGGGTATCTCGTTGAAGGTCCTATGGTTAGGGAGTTCGAATCTTTTTGTGAAGATTTTTTAAATGTTAAACATGCTATTTCTTGTACATCTTGGACTTCGGGGGCTGAATTAGTTTTCAGAGCAATTGGATTAAAAAAGAATGATGAAGTAATCTGTCCAGATTTTTCTCATCCAGCCACAGCCTTAGCAGTTATTACTGCAGGTGGCACCCCTGTATTTGTTGATGTAGATTTAGAATCAAGAAATAGCACTATTGAGAATATACTTCCAGCACTAAGCAGTAATACAAGGGTAATTCAGCCAGTTTCTATATTTGGTAATCCAGTAGATATAGATCCTATAAACGATGTCGCTAAGGATAAAGATTTATTAGTTGTAGATGACGCAGCTTGTACTTTGGGTTCTTACTATAAAGATAAACCAGTAGGAGGACTTACTGATTTCACTATATTCAGTTTTCATCCTAGGAAAGTTTTTACTTGCGGTGATGGCGGACTAATAGCAACTAACAATGATTCACTAGCAAAAGCCATACGTTCAATGAAAGTATTCGGTGCAGAAGAGGGTAAATTTTCAAATTGGGGGACGAATCAAAGAATGAGTAATGTTCATGGTGCCTTACTTTTAGGTCAAGTTAGAAGAATAAATGAGATAGTCTCGTCAAGAAGGAAAAGGGCTAAAATTTATGACTCTCTATTAGAGAATGTAGGAGGTATGCAAAAGCCAGAGATTGCTAGTTGCAGCAAATCGAATTATCAGACGTATGCAGTTTTATTAGATTTCTATGATTATAAGAACAAAGATATGCGTAAAATAGTTATGGAGAAAATGCGTGAAAAGAACATACAGACACAAATAGGCACATATTCAATATCAGGAACTCCTTTTTTGAAAAAATATAAAATTGTAGGAAATTTAGCCAATTCTAAGAGATTAGAGAGTTGTCTTTTATCGTTACCATTACATCATGATTTGACTAGAGAAGACCAAGAGAGAGTGGTAATGGAATTAGACAGCATAATAAAAACTATCAAATGAGTTCATCCTTTTTACCTAATAATATTTACTATAGATATTTTATTAACTTCATTTTGATATTCTTTATATTAAATTTAATCTTTAACTTCGTTAGGATAATATTTACAGATCAGGATCCCTTTCTCAGTGCTTTTCAAGATCCTAAGACAGACATACCAGTATCATGGCCAATAAGCATATTTGCATTACGTTTGCCAAGATTCTTTCTTCCAACTTACGAATCACATACTTCATTTGGAGTTAACCATATTATGCAAAGGAATCCTTTGGAAAATATAGATATTTTGGTTGCTATTGTTTATTTGGTAATATTTTTTCTTTTTTATAATTACATCAAAAAAATTGATACGCCACATAAAATCTACTTAATAGGTTTTTTTGCCATAATACTAAGTAATTCAATACAAGGAATTGATGAGGGGATTATTGAGCCTTTAACTGGAGAACCCGGCGACTCTGGCCGAGTATACCACCATGACGTTATTCATATTGATAATATATTAGAATTTGTTAATGATTATGATTCCCTTCAATCGAATTATGAGCTTTCCATCCATTCAATAGTCCATCCTCCAGGTCCAGTAATAATATATTATTTTCTTCATTTGATATTTTCTAATCCATTATTTAGCTCTATATTTTTAATGTCTGTTTCGCTGCTTATAGTATTTTATCTTCATAGTATTATTTGCCATAATAATTCTAAATCCACAGCCAATTTTGTTTGTTTGTTCTTTGTTTTTTTACCATCGACTCAAATATATTTCTTGTCATCTATAGATAGTTTGATTTCTTTATTCTTTTTGGGAACAATATATCATTTCGTCAGTTGGACGAAATCACGCGATAATCTTAATTATTCTTTATGTCTTATTTTTTTGATACTATCTACGTTCATGACTTTCACAACAGTTATTCTGTTTTTCATACTATTTGCTTATTCATTTTCATATTTAGACGTTTTGCCACAGCAAATTAAAATAAGTGATAGAAGTAAAACAATTGGTAAAGATGTAATTTTATTATTTTTACCGGTTGCTTTAGTAATTTTATTAACCTATTTTTTATTTGGTTATAATTACATAGAAGGATTTTTGGCGGCATCAGAATACGAAAACAGGCATTATTCTAGCGGATTTCTTTTGTTTGACTACCCTGTATCCTATTTTGCGACTAGATTGGAAAATATTGCAGAGTTAATCTTCTTCTTAGGGCCAATTGGGACTATTTTTCTCTATCGTGGTTTAGCCAAAACAGATAATGATTATGATTTATTTTTCAAGTATGGTCTTATTTGCTTTTTATTGATTATTATAACTGGTGCCTATCGAACTGGCGAAACAGCTCGTGCAGTAATGTATCTTTATCCTTTAATGCTAATTACAATATCAAACTTTATAGATAAGTCATTTACTTTAACTACAAAAGATAAAAAGCATATATTACAGGTCACATTTTTTCAAGTATTGTTAATGCAAATGTTTGGTTGGTATTATTGGTGATATTATGAATTTGTTAATATTTTATTTATTTATTCTTTTTACTTCCTTCATAGTAACATTTTCAATTTTGCCTTGGCTCATAGAGAAATTAACTGAAAGAAAGATTCTTGGTACTGATATGAATAAATCTTCGAAGCCTAAAATACCTGAAATGGGGGGGATTTCAGTTCTGATTGGTTTTGTTGTGGGAGTCTACGTTCAAATATTTTTGTTTGAAATAACAGGGATTGGCATAGTAATTAATGACTATATTCTCTGCTCATTAGTAACAGCAATTGGAGTTAGTTATGTAGGCATTTTAGATGATTTGATTGGGATAAGGCAAAGGACCAAGGCTTTTTTGCCATTTATGTTTGCTTTACCTCTCGGCTTCTTCACAAATTCAGTAATGTTTTTACCTTATTTTGGAGAGTATGATTTTGGATATTTGATGTTATTCTTGGTACCTTTTGCAATAACTTGCGCATCGAATTCCACCAATATGTTAGAAGGCTTTAACGGCCTTGGAACTGGCCTTTCTATAATAATCTGCTCTGCTTTATCTTTTATGGCCATAATTAATGAGGATCTCAATGGTTTATATTTATTGATACCATTGTTAGGTTCTTTACTTGCATTTTGGTACTACAACAAATATCCTGCAAAAATCTTTCCTGGAGACACTTTGACTATGTTCATGGGTGCAGTTATAGCCTGTGCAGCTATAGCTAGTAATCTTCGATTAGAAGGCGCTATTTTGCTGACGCCAATGATTCTAGAATTTTTTCTAAAGTTCAGAGGTCGCTTTTCAGCAGAAAGTTTTGCAACAAAGGTAAATGAAGGCATTTTAATTTACGATAGGGAAATTCAATCTTTAACTCATATTCTAATGTCTAATTTTGAATTGACAGAAAAAAAGTTAGTTGAGATTATTCTGATTATAGAATTAACATTAGCTGCTATGCTTTGTATGTTTAGCTATTTTGAAATAATATAGGCATAATATGTCAAAAAAACATAAAAATCTAAAAACAGGAGTTATCGGAGTTGGCTCCATGGGTCAGAATCACGCACGTGTTTACAATGAGATATCTAACTTGGTAGCAGTCTCAGATTTAAACTTTGAGCACGGTAAGAGAATTTCAGAACGCTTCGACACAAATTTCTTTGAAGATTATAAAGACATGTTTTCTGAGGTCGATGCGGTTAGCGTAGCAGTTCCTACTAGTTTACATTTGGATGTTGCGAAATCAGCACTTGAAGCTGGAGTTCATGTGCTTGTAGAGAAGCCTCTAGCTTCTTCAGTGGAAGAATCTCTTCAAATTATTCAATCGGCTGAAAAAAATCAAAAAATATTGTCAGTAGGTCATATAGAAAGGCATAATCCAGTAGTTAGTTATCTTAAGAAGGCATTAAATAATAATGAATATGGAGCTCCGATTAATTTCTCAACACGTAGGGTTTCATCTTTACCTACACGAATAAGAGATGTTGGAGTAGTCTATGATTTAGCCATACATGACTTAGATGTATTAAGATATTTGAGTGGAGCTGAAGCATCATCAGTTTATGCAGTTGGTGGAAAGGCTAATAGCATAAAATATGAAGATCATTCTTCAATACTAATTGAGTTTGATAATGGCATTATAGGATTTAGTGAAGTTAATTGGCTTACTCCTATGAAAGTTCGTCAATTAACAATAACCAGTATGGATTATTTTATTCGTTCAGACTACTCTGAACAATCTATTGAAATTCTATCCTCAGAGTATCTTAATTTAGATAATTCAAATTTATATTCAGCAAATTTAGACGTCAAAAAAGATATAATCCAGGTTAAAAAAGAAGAACCCTTAAAGAATGAAATTCTAGACTTTCTTTCATCAATAGTAAATCATCATGAACCAAAAGTAAGTGGCGAAGACGGTCTGAGAGCTATGATAATTGCAAATTCTGTATTAGAATCAATAAATACCGGAAAGAAAATAGATATACCTAAATATCCCTTAAATTTATGAACGTTTTGTTCTTGACAACCTCTTATCCTAGTTTTATCCAGACTAAAAGAGATTTTGCCATTAATATACATAATCTTGCTAGAGAGTTAGGCAATAAATGTGATTCAATTACAGTTCTAGCACCCCATGATAATGACACTTCAAATTTTAAAATAGTGGATAATGTAGAAATTCATAGGTTCCAATATTGGTTTACTAAAAACACCCAAAAAGTAGCTTATAATTCAGGAATCTATGATAATCTAAAATATAGTATTCTAGCTAAGCTACAATTTCCTTTTTTTATTATTTCATTTTTAATCAAATCTATAATTCTCTCCAAAGATAAGGATGTTATACATGCACATTGGTCTTTACCAGGTCTTTTGGCAGTCTTTGTAAAAAAAATAGTGGGTATTCCAGTATACCTAACATTTCGAGGTACTGGATTGACTAACAGCCCTCGTTGGCTGTTGAAATTTATTTGTAATAATGTGGATTTAGTCAATGTTGATGATTTTGTTAGAAAAGAAATGGTTGAATCACTTGGTACCAGTGTAAAATTGAGTGACGTCAAATTAAAGTATTTAGATTCAAATAGATACAATTCTAAAATATCAGGCCATAGGATTCAAAAAGAGTTTAATCTTAAAAATAAAAAGGTTATAACAAATGCAGGGAGAATCGTTCCTGTAAAAGATATACATATTTATATTAAAGCAGCATACATTCTAACAAAAAAAACAAATTACAATTTCAAGTTTTTGATAGTCGGCGATGGTGTTCTTCTACCTGCATTAAAACAATTGTCAAAGAAACTTAATATTTATGATAATATAATATTTATGGGGGACAGAAAAGATATTAATGAAATTTATGCTGCATCAGATGCAGTTGTAATAACTGAAAGTAATCAAATATGCTTTTCAAATATAATTCTAGAGTCAATGGCAATTGGAACACCGTGCATAATTCCAAAAATGCGAGATTCAGTTGAGTATTGGTCTGATAGAGAGAATTGTATTTTTTATGAACCCAAAAATTCTTTTGATCTTTCGAACTCTATTCAATTACTTTTCGACGATCAGAAATTGTATGAAAAAATCCGCCTTAATTCTTTAGATTGGAATGAAGTTCAAGGTTTTACTAAATCAGAAGTAGTAGATAGAACTTTGAAATTTTATGATAAATTAGTACTAAGAAGATAATCAATTTATCGGAAGCAAAATGCATATTTTTAAAAGATATAACAGACTAGCATAAATATGAAAGATAAAGAAAAAATTCAGGACGATTATAATTTACTTAAACAGATGCTTAAAGATTGGGAAGTTGGGGGAACAAAATCGGAAGTCACAGGAGATTTAATTAAAATTTATGATGATTTTTCCAGAGAATTACTGCAAGATAGTATCTATAATAATATAAAATCTGCAATAAGAGGCATTGCTGCAATTAATGGTTGTGAAGTGTCACCTATAAAGCGAACATTAAAAAAGTTGGAACGTAAAAATATTCCTAAAAATGAACTAAAATCCTTCAATGAATCATTCACTTTTGTGGATAAAAATCATAATGAGAGAGTTTTGCCGTACGATATTTCTTTAAATGATTTGAATAAGACGTCCTTTCGTGTTTGCGAATTATATGGTGAACTTCATGGGGCTCCACCAATTAGAGATTATGAAATTTCCAAAGCAAATTATCCTGATTACTTCTTTAAGATCGACGGCAAATGTTACACATACAACTTTCTCTATTCT
>CAYFFH010000184.1:0-6357 GCA_964342175.1 uncultured Enterobacteriaceae bacterium
GTTGGTAAGATTAACCGCGATCAAGTCCACGACTATGCTACACGTAAAGGAATCAATGAACGTGAGGCAGAACGTTGGCTATCTCCCAACTTGGGTTATGAGCCAGAGTCCTAGACCCAATGTATAAAGCACGACTATCAATTGCCAAATTGCTCGACAGTAACTCGCCGCAAATGGGAATCACTATTAACGGTTGGGTAAGAACGCGTCGAAACTCCAAAACTTTTTCATTTTTTGAGATTAACGATGGTTCCTCCGTTAAAAACATTCAAGCTATTGCAGATGAGAACATCGAAAACTACTCGAGACTTAGATCGATCGGAACGGGCACTGCAATATCAGTTGTAGGTGACCTGATCGAATCACCAGGTAAGAATCAGCGGTGGGAGTTGCGCGTACTCAACTTTAAAATTGTAGGTGCCTGCCCAGAGGACTATCCGTTGCAGAAAAAGCGACATTCAGATGAGTTTTTACGGACAATTGCTCATCTCCGAGGCCGAACGAACAAATATGGAGCGATGTTTCGCATCCGTTCGCGCCTCTCTTATGCCATTCATCATTTTTTCCAGGAAAAAGACTTCCATTACGTGCACACGCCAATAATAACGGGGTCCGACTGTGAGGGAGCAGGAGAACTCTTTCGCGTCACAACTCTCGATCTTCAGAATGTTCCTACTAATGGTGGAAAGACTGATTTTACCGAGGACTTTTTCGGTCGAGAAGCTTACCTAACTGTATCAGGCCAATTAGCCGTTGAGCCATTTTGTCTTGCAGTAGGCAATGTATATACATTCGGGCCGACATTTCGTTCCGAGAATTCGAATACCTCTCGGCATATGTCGGAGTTCTGGATGGTGGAACCGGAGATTGCATTTGCCGACCTGAACGATGACATGGACCTCGCCGAAGAGATGGTGCGATATTTGATTGAATTCGTTCGGACTGATTGTAGTGAAGATTTTAAACTATTTTCTGATTTCGTCGATAAGGGTTTAGACGCTCGGCTTGGGTTGATAGAACATGGTAAATTTGAACGCGTATCCTACACCGAAGCGATAGAAATATTGTCAGAGAGTAACGAGGAGTTCGAATTCCAACCAATCTGGGGCGGAGACCTGCAATCGGAACACGAGCGGTATCTAACCGAAAAGCATTTTGAGCGCCCCGTATTCGTGCACGACTGGCCACGTGAAATCAAACCGTTTTATATGCGGGAGAACAATGACGGAAAAACAGTCGCAGCTATGGATTTGCTTATTCCAAATGTTGGGGAACTTATCGGAGGTAGTCAACGAGAAGAACGATTCGATCACCTGGAACATCGTGTTAAGTCAGACTCATTAAATGAACAGGATTACTGGTGGTACCTGGAGACCCGCCGCTTTGGAACTGCACCTCATGCTGGATTTGGTTTAGGCTTTGAAAGATTCCTTATGTTTGTTACGGGAATCAGTAACATTCGGGATGTCATCCCTTACCCACGCACCCCGAAAACTCTACAGTTCTAATGCACGTGATAATTGATCTCTGCGTGGTTCCGATCGGTGTGGGTGTATCCGTATCTAAGTATATCGCGGAGTGTCAACATATAATCGAAAGGGCACAGTTAACGTCACAATTGCACCCTTACGGTACAGTAATTGAAGGGGAATGGGATGACGTAATGGCGATAGTGAAGCAGTGCCACGAAAAGATACATGAAATGGGCGCACCACGCATATCGACAACCATTAAAGTAGGAACTCGCACAGATCGGGAACAACGCATGCAGGAAAAGATTGATAGTGTGGTCGAGCAATTGAAGAGCAAGAGACCTGTTGCAAAATGACGAATAGCATTCACTACTTAATCAGGGACATATTACTATGCCATTAACTAGAACGAGCCACGTTCACGGGACCAGCTCCGAGCCTCTAAAATTTTCCACCATAGGAAACGCAATAGAGGACGCCGCGGAACAATGGAGTGATCGCGAAGCTGTCGTTTGTCGCCACCAAGATATTCGCTGGACTTTCGCTCAATTAAATGACGCGGCGAATGAGATGGCTGCGGGTTTGCTTGCAATAGGTTTTGAGCCAAACGATCGCATCGGGATTTGGTCCCCGAACAATATTGAATGGGTCATAACGCAATTCGCTACTGCGAAAGCTGGGTTGATATTAGTTAACATTAACCCTGCTTATCGGGTGGGCGAACTTGAATATGCACTTAATAAAGTCGAATGCACTGGGATCATTATTGCCGAACGATTCAAAAGCTCAGACTACGTTGAACTTCTTGGGAAGCTCGCCCCTGAACTTCATCATGCACGCCCTGGAGAATTAAAAGCAACAGCTCTCCCCCACTTACGCTCGGTAATCTGCATTTCATCAATATCACATGAAGGGATGTATCGTTTCAGCGACGTAGTTTCCCTCGGCACTGATACGGACAAAGTCCGGCTAATTGAAATCTCTTCGCGCCTACAGCCTGATGATCCAATCAATATTCAATTTACTAGTGGAACTACAGGCATGCCAAAAGGGGCGACATTGACACATTTTAATATCATTAATAATGCCTATTTTACTGGCCGCGCGATGCATTTTACAGAACAAGATCGCCTATGTATCCCGGTACCCTTGTATCACTGTTTTGGCATGGTGATGGGGGTTCTGACATGCATAACTAATGGATCAACCATGATCTTCCCAGATGAAGCATTCGATCCTGGTTCGGTGTTGGAAACAATTGAAGTTGAAAAATGCACTGCTTTACACGGGGTTCCTACGATGTTTATTGCGGAACTGGATCACCCGAAATTTCTAGAATACGACTTGTCGAGTTTGCGTACAGGCATTATGGCTGGCGCACCATGCCCAGTAGAAGTAATGAAACGAGTTTTCGAAGAGATGAATATGGATGAGGTGACAATTGCCTATGGCATGACCGAAACTAGTCCGGTTAGCTTTCAAAGTGACCCGAAGGATCCAATGGAAAGGCGCGTTTCAACCGTTGGACGGATACACCCGCACGTCGAAGTAATGATTATAGATGAAGACGGTAAGGTAGTGCCGCTCGGAGAGAAAGGGGAAATATGCACTCGGGGTTACAGCGTAATGCGTGGTTACTGGAACGACAAAGAAAAGACATCCGAATCGATCGATCCCGCAGGTTGGATGCATACCGGCGATCTTGGAGTACTCGACAATGAAGGCTTTTGCAACATAGTAGGGAGGGTAAAAGATATGATTATTCGTGGCGGCGAAAATGTTTACCCTAGAGAGATTGAGGAATATTTGTATCGCCACCCCAAAATTCAAGATGTGGCGGTATTCGGCATACCGGACCAGAAATATGGGGAGCAAATTGCCGCATGGGTGAAACTGCGCGAACGTGAATCGGCTACTAAAGACGATATAAAAAACTATTGTCGCGAGCAAATTGCCCACTACAAGGTTCCCGCTCATATTCGTTTCGTCAATGAATTCCCGATGACAGTCACCGGGAAAATTCAGAAGTTTGTGATGCGCAACACGATGATCGAAGACCTCAAGTTGACCATTGACGAGACTGCTTAGGCTAATGCCAAATGAACTAGCAATTTATCGGCTATCGCGACTTACTCCATTGGTCAAATGTTTTACCTGAGCTAACTAAATCTTCAAGTAGCCGGGCTGGGCTCCAATATAATTCACCATAGCGCTTACGGTATTTGAGCATAGCATCGCGAACCACTTTCAATCCTACTGTATCCGCGTACCACATAGGTCCACCACGATACCGAGCCATCCCATAGCCGCTAGCATAGATAACATCAATATCACTCGGTCGAAGCGCAATCCCCTCTTCCAAGATTAACGCTCCTTCATTAATCATTGGATAAAATAGACGCTCAATAATCTCTTGGTCTGTGACTTCGATTTGTTTAACTCCATGCGCCTGTGCTTCGATTTTCGCTAGCGCTGCAACCTCTGGGTCGGGAATCGCTTTCCGGCCCTCGTATTTATAAATGCCGGCACCTGATTTTTGTCCCATGCGACCGTGTTCCACAAGCTTTGTTATCATTTTGAAAAAAATTGGGTCGTCTGGACGATCGATCCATTCGGTCCGAACTTTTTCTAAAACATCAAGCCCGGACAGATCTGAAACGCCGTTTGGTCCCATTGCCATACCCCAAGCAACAGCTACTTTATCAATACGCTCCGCCGGGATCCCTTCGAGCATCATGAGCTGAGCCTCACGGATATAAGGGAAAAACATACGATTCGCAACAAAACCAAAACAGCACCCCACCAATACAGCACTTTTTCGTATCGTCTTTGCTACTTTCATTGACGTAGCAATTACCTCTTTTGAGGTTTTCGCACCGCGAACGATTTCGAGCAAGTTCATAATGTTCGCCGGGGCAAAAAAGTGCATGCCTATAACATCCTGCGGGCGTTCCGTAGCTGACGCTATGTCGTTAATATCCAGCGTTGATGTATTCGAAGCCAAAATGGCGCCCGTTTTACAGGTATTATCGAGGTTTGCGAATATTTTTTTCTTTAATTCCATATTTTCGAATGCCGCTTCGATTACGATATCCACGGTAGAAAGATCAGCGTAATCGAGTGTCCCGTGAATCATGGCCATGTTTTTTTCTAACTGCGCTTCGCTTAGCCGACCTTTCTTCACTGCAATTTCATAGTTTCTCCGAATAACATTTAATCCGCGGTCGAGCGCCTCCTGATTTACCTCCTTTAACAGAACAGGTATTCCAACATTGATAAAATTCATCGCAATCCCACCACCCATCGTACCACCGCCGATGATTGCAACATTTTCTATCGATCTCGTCGGTGTGTCTTTTGGCACATCTGGAATTTTTGATATTTCCCGGTCGGCAAAAAACAAGTGTCGCTGCGCTTTTGAATGATCCGACGCCATACAGGTCATAAATAATTCGTTTTCGCGTTTTACTCCCTCGGAGTACGGTAAAGCGACAGCGGCTTCGACACATTTTATAATCTGCTCGGGTGCAAAATAGCCTCCAGTTTTCCGTGCTATCTCTTTTCGGTACTGGGTAAAAAAATCTTCTGGAATTGAAGCAGGATCAATTACGATGTCACTGACCCTTCGTGGTTGCGCATTTTCCCCGACCAACTTGTTCGCGTAGGCAATAGCACCTTCGCGCAAGTTCTGTTCGATTATTTCGTCAATTGCACCAAGCTCACGGGCCATTGTGGCTACCATAGGCTTTCCAGAAATCATGACATCAAGAGCTTTCTTAAGACCGATTAGGCGCGGCAAGCGTTGAGTCCCAGTAGCACCTGGTAGTAGTCCCAAAAATACTTCGGGTAGTCCAACTTTGGCAGAGGCAACCGCGCATCGATAATGACAAGCCATAGCAGTCTCAAATCCACCACCGAGTGCTGTACCATGGATCGCAGCAATAACTACTTTCTCACACGCCTCGATTTGCTCCAACACCTTAGGCAACCAAGGATCCTCGAGTGGCTTATCAAATTCAGTAATGTCAGCACCTGCGATAAAGGTACGGCCACTACAAATAAGTACTGCGGCTGTAGCATTCCGATCATGCTCATACTCAGTAAAAGCATTCGCTAGCCCGACTCGAACAGGGTACGACACGGCGTTCACCGGAGGGTTATCTATTGTAATGATGGCAACATCGCCATCGCGTTCGTAGCTCACTGGCTCAGCCATTTTTAAAATTCCCCTTCATGCTCAGAGTTTTTTGTTCCGGTTGCCCAGATCTGTTTTAACGTCGATTCGATCAACAAATTATACCGACCCCTAGCAGGGTTCGGCTAGGCAGGAAACTCATGGATCCACAGAAAAACGAGAAGCTTAGTCCGAAAGCCTAGATAGGTGGTTGCCTAAGGAAAACGACACATGCGCATGGCCACTTAATAGCCAGCCCGGTTTTTAATTTCGAGTAATCGTTCCACGTTACGGCAAAACTCATCAACATTCCCATACCGCCCTGGGTGATCGATACCCGTTGCACCAGCGTCAGCGTAGGCCGAAAGACACTCTGCACCTTCACCAATATCATCGAGTGGTAGTATCGAAAGCGGGATGATTTCTGGTTTCGGTTTTACTGCTGCCGACATCGCTGCTTTAAGCTTGGCAGCGGGGCCCTTAAGTGCTTCTGGATTCAAATTGGTTGGCATCCATCCATCACCATACTTGACGATTCGAGGCAGAGAACTCGCCGCCCCACCTCCAATCAATATTTGCGGTCGCTCGGGTTGCGGCTTAAAAAGGAATCTTTGTCCGTTCAACTCCATCTCTTCTTCAGAAAAACAACGCAGAATTATACTTAACGTCTCGTCGGTGATGACGCCACGTTTCCTCCGGTCGATTCCCAGA
>CAYFFH010000185.1:0-6356 GCA_964342175.1 uncultured Enterobacteriaceae bacterium
CAGGAACATGGTGATGCGCGTTATCTCCGCGTTGTTACGACTCCTGCTCATCGGGGCATGATTACTGATCGCAACGGTGAGCCACTCGCGATTAGCACACCGGTTCAATCAGTGTGGGGTCAGCCGCGAATCATGGCACAACATCGCGAGTCATGGTTACGGTTGGCGGCTTTAATTGATACAACCACAGATCATCTCGACGCGTTAATTTTGCCGCGAATCGGTCGCGAGTTTGTTTATTTGAAACGGCACGCATCGCGCCAAATGGTGGTAGAGCTTAAGCAGGCGAAACTACCAGGAGTCGGATTGCTTGAGGAGCAGCGCCGCTACTATCCAGCGGGCGAGGTTACTGCACATACGCTTGGGTTTACAAATGTCGACGATGCGGGTCAGGAAGGAATTGAACTTGCCTTTAATTCTACGCTTCGTGGTAAGAAGGGTTCACTCAAAGTAATTAAAGATCGCCTAGGTCGAACTATAGAGCATGTCGAGCAGATCAAAGCAGCGCAATCTGGCCAAGATCTTAAATTAAGCATCGATAAACGTATCCAGTACATTGCCTACCGAGAGTTGAAAGCTGCAGTTCAGGCGCATGATGCCGAAGCTGGGTCCATGGTGATCGTCAACCCGAATACTGGAGAAGTGTTGGCGCTTGTTAACCAACCGTCGTTTAATCCTAACAATCGAGGTGACCTGAAAGGGGAACACTACCGTAATCGTGCGGTAACGGATATTTTTGAGCCGGGATCAACCGTTAAACCCATCACTATTGCCGCGGCGCTTGAGGCTGGACGCTATGCGCACGATACAACGGTTAGCACGGGCCCTGGCTACTTTAAAGTGGGTCGTCACGTGGTTAGTGATCTAAAGAACTTTGGCAAAGTAGATGTAACTGGGGTACTAACGAAATCCAGCAATGTTGGCGCGAGTAAAATCGCGTTGTCGCTTGAACCCGATCTCATGTGGAGTATTTTCAACGGGGTTGGCTTTGGTATGTCTAGTGAAGTCGGTTTGCCTGGAGAGTCAATTGGCCACTTAAGCGACCCCGGAAACTGGCGCGATATCGAACGCGCAACAATGGCCTTTGGGTATGGATTGTCGGTCAATGCGATGCAACTAGCGAGGGCGTACTCGGTGCTAGCTGCTGACGGTATTCGACGTCCATTGTCGATAACGGAGTTGAAGACTCCGCTGCCAATCCAACGAGTACTAAGTGTCGAAACCGCGCGTACGGTTAGGCAAATGCTTACCCGAGTGGTTACGGAAGGGACGGGCCGTGCCGCCGCAGTCTCCGGTTATCATGTTGCGGGAAAAACTGGCACCGTTCATAAATCTACAACACGTGGTTATGCAGAGGACCGTTACTTAAGCTTGTTTGCCGGAATGTTACCTGCGGCCCGCCCTGAATTGGTCGCGGTCGTCGTAATCGATGAACCTAAAAGCGGCGAGCACTATGGCGGTCGAGTCGCCGCGCCAATATTCGCTAGAGTGATGCATGAGGCTGCACGGATCCTAGGGTTGACTCCGGAAATTCAGTTGGATGTCAATAACGATCGATATCGATTGACCGCCGGAGTTAATTCAGATCAAATGGCCGGAGTAAAGCCGTGACGGCTGCGTTCTCCCAGGATAGGTTAATGCTGTCGAATTTGTTGGCTGGTGTCGCGGTAGTGGATTCTCGCGACGACCGGGAAATTCGCGGGATTTCCCTAGACAGTCGACGGATACAATCGGGGGATTGCTTTATTGCGTTGAGTGGAGAGATTTGCCATGGCGGAGAGTTCGCACAAGCAGCCGTAGCGGCAGGCGCGGTCGCGGTTTTGATTGATGATGATGCGGTCAATTTCGAACTCATGGGGCTCGATAAATCGACACCCGTTGTTCGTGTCGCGAACTTAAGGCAAGCGGTGGGTCGAATCGCAAGCCGCTTCTTCGGTGATCCGTCTCGATCGCTTGATGTTATTGCTGTAACAGGAACGAATGGAAAAACGACAGTTGCGCAGCTTTGCGCGCACGCGCTGAAACGTCTCCGAGGGGAAGCCGGATATGTCGGCACGCTTGGTCTAGGGCTGATCAATGAGGTGCGGCCTTCAGAGAATACAACCCCAGACCCAATTACGTTACAAAGTTTTTTTCGCCAGCTGCGTCACGGTGGCTGCAAGTCAGTAGCGGTCGAGGTGTCGTCACATGGAATCGCGCAACATCGTGTAACTGGGACGATGTTGAACGTTGTAGTATTCACCAACCTGGGGCACGATCACCTCGATTACCACGCTAGTCGGGATGCGTACGCTTCCGTTAAGAAATCTCTACTCCGATATGAGGGGATTCGACACGCCATCATCAACATAGATGACGCTGTTGGCCGCGATATCGTCTTCGAACTTGATCGTGACATATGTTGTTGGACCTACGGTGTTGATCATACGCCGACGGCTCGAAGCAAAGCGCGGCATCTTAAACTTCTTCGATATGTCGGTGGCAAAAACCGATCCAGGTTAGTTGTTGCTACACCAGCGGGGCAGGTTGACATCACAACATCTTTGATTGGAGAGTTTAACGCTCAGAATTTGGTTGCGAGCCTGGGGGCACTAATGGCACTCGGTGTTGATGTGAATATCGCTGCCGATGCTTTATCTCGAGCACCAGCGATTGCTGGCCGCATGCAGACTATCGAAACGAATTCAACGGAAGCGCCTATCGTAGTCATTGATTACGCGCATACTCCAGAGGGTTTAGCGCGCGTGTTATCGACCTTAAAATCACTTACAACTCGGCACTTGGTATGCGTCTTTGGGTGCGGCGGTGACCGCGATGCGACAAAGCGTGGGCCAATGGGGCGCGCCGCCGAGCAGGGTGCCGATATTGTAATTATTACCAGTGACAATCCTCGCGGTGAGGAAAATGAAGATATCGCTGCCGCGATTTTGCTCGGCATGTGTAAGCCGGAAAGGGTGCAGGTTATCCATGACCGGGCGTGTGCAATTGAGTCTGCTATAAAAACAGCTGGCGCCGGAGACACCGTCTTAGTTGCCGGGAAGGGTCATGAAGTGTCCCAGGAAATAGGGGGTCTGAGGCATCGATTTTCTGACGTCGAAGTTGCTGCCCAAATTTTGGAAGGGCAGGTATAGTGATCCGAATGCAATTGAGTGAGGCTGCACTCGTAATCGACGCTCAATTAACAAGCCAAGATGGTTGGTTCGAAGGGGTTTCAACGGACACGCGTTCAATTTCACGTGGAGAACTTTTCTGCGCGCTGAAAGGGCCAAACTTTGATGGCCATGAGCACTGTTTCGAGGCGGAGTCGGCTGGTGCCGCAGGGGCGATTATTCAACGTCCCATCGCTACGAATTTATCGACGTTGACTACGGATAATACTAGGCGAGCTTTAGGATGTTTAGCCAGCGCATGGCGTCGACGATTTGACATCCCCGTTGTCGGCGTAACTGGCAGTAACGGGAAGACGACAGTTAAGGAAATGATCGGATCAATCCTGCGCACCAACGCCCTGGTACTTACAACAAAGGGTAATCTTAATAACAATATTGGTGTACCGCAGACGCTGTTCCAACTGAACGCAGAGCATGAATATGCTGTGATTGAAATGGGTGCGAGTCATCTTGGTGAGATAAAGTGGTTATCAGAAATTTCCCAGCCCTCAGTCGGGGTGATTACTTTGTGCGCGCCCGCTCATTTGGAAGGTTTCGGTTCGCTTGATTCGGTTGCCGAAGCAAAGGGCGAACTTTATACCGGGTTGGCTGTAGGGGGTACCGCGGTAATTAACGCTGATGACCCATATTCGCCGTATTGGACTAGTATCGCAGTTGAGCGCTCAATCGTAACTTTCGGAATCAATCAATCAGCAGATGTCATGGCGGAGAATGTCGTAAGCTGCGGGGTAGGAAGCGGCATGAATTTTGGGTTGCGTTTCCCATCGCACTATATCGACGTGGAGTTACCATTTGATGGAATACACAACGTCTCAAATGCTTTAGCCGCAGCTGCGGCATCTTATGCGCTCGATGTTCCGCCGGCCTTGATTAAATTCGGCTTAGAGCGGGCGAAGCGGGTCCGCGGGCGTTTGTGCGTATTAAATGGGGTGTCCGGATCGCGAATTGTCGATGACACCTACAATGCGAATCCTACGTCACTTGCCGCCGCGTTAGACATGCTTACATCGGAGCCTGGTCAAAAATGGCTAGTTCTTGGCGATATGAGTGAGCTTGGACCTAGTGCTGAAAAAATACATCTAGACACTGGATCGAAGATTAGAGAAGCAGGGATTGATCGTCTATTTACCTTTGGGGAGCTCGCTGAAATCGCAGGCAGATCATTCGGGGAAAATACAAAATCGTACCGCGATATATTTAGTTTGATCGATTCTTTAATCGCCGGGTTAACATCTGAGGTGACGGTATTGGTCAAGGGCTCCCGCTCGATGCAGATGGAACGAGTTATCGATGGGCTTACGGGAGAAACGCGGTCATGCTGATGTACATCGCGGAATATCTGGCGAGTTTTCACTCGGGATTCAATGTTTTTCAATACATAACATTACGAACAATCCTGGGTGTGCTTACAGCGCTATTCATAGCACTAGTAGTTGGTCCGATTGTCATACGTTGCTTAAGCCAATTACAAATCGGCCAGAACGTACGGAGCGACGGTCCCGAAAGTCACCTCTCAAAAGCTGGGACGCCGACCATGGGTGGTCTATTGATATTGGTTTCGATTGCTGCAAGCACGCTTTTGTGGAGCGATCTTGGGAATCGATTTATTTGGGCTGCTGTTGTTACGACTGGAATTTTTGGCGCGATTGGCTGGGTCGACGATTATCTAAAACTGACGCGGGGTGATTCAAAAGGCCTATCGGTTCTCCGTAAATACAGCTGGCAGTCGGCTGCTGCTTTAGCGGCGGCGCTTTTCCTATTTTTTACTGCGCAGACGCCAGTTGAAACCGCATTAATTGTGCCGTTTTTCAAAAACATCGCCATTGATCTCGGTTGGTTTTACGTCGTGTTGACCTACTTCGTTGTTGTCGGCACGAGCAACGCGGTTAATCTGACAGACGGTCTTGACGGTCTTGCGATTTTGCCGACAGTGCTAGTCGCTGGTGCTTTGATCGTATTCGCATATGTCACTGGTCATGTGAACTTTTCTAACTATCTCGCGGTGCCGTACGTGGCAGGTGTCGGAGAGTTGTGTGTGTTCTGCGGATCCATCGTGGGTGCCGGTCTCGGATTTTTGTGGTTCAACACTTATCCAGCGCAAGTTTTTATGGGTGATATCGGTGCTCTTGCACTCGGTGCTGCCCTTGGAATTGTTGCTGTGATGGTGCGCCAAGAATTAGTGCTCGTAATTATGGGTGGGGTGTTTGTTGTAGAGACCGCTTCAGTGATACTCCAAGTGCTCTCCTATAAAATGACCGGTCGGCGGATCTTTCGTATGGCCCCATTGCACCACCACTTCGAACTCAAAGGATGGCCAGAACCGAGGGTAATAGTCCGATTTTGGATAATTACAGTGATCCTTGTCCTTGTGGCTTTAGCAACTCTCAAGATTCGCTGAGTTGATGTTGGAAACGTCGAAAAATGTGTACGAAAGGATGACAAATACACTCATCAACTCACAATATATAGTTTTTGGTTTAGGCAAGACTGGACTGTCTTGTGCTCGGTTTTTAGCACAACAGGGTAAAAATTTTACTGTCATCGATACACAAGAATCTCCATCCGAACTGGGTAATCTAAAGAAAATGATCCCGAGTGCGACAGCGCTTACAGGTATTAACTCATTTTCTCCGACCGATGCTTGCAAACATTTAATTCTCAGTCCCGGAGTTTCTCGTGCGCATCCATTCGTAGTTACTGCGCAACGCAGCGGCATCGAAGTCATCGGCGATATTGAACTGTTTGCGCGCCATGCTAAGGCTCCAGTGGTAGCGATAACGGGTTCTAACGGCAAAAGTACCGTTGTAACGATGGTTAGTGAGATTCTTAGCGGTGCTAACCTCAGAGTGCTCTACGGGGGAAACCTTGGCATTCCGGCTCTAGATCTACTGATTGAAGGGCATCCGGATTATTTTGTCCTCGAGCTGTCTAGTTTTCAGTTGGAATCTACAGAATCTTTGGCGCCGTCTGTAGCTTGCATTCTAAACATCTCCCCAGATCATATGGATCGGTACGAAGATTTTGCAACGTATATCGAAGTGAAGAGGAGTGTTTATAACAATGCAAAATCGGTCGTTCTAAATGCAGACGATGAGATTTTATGTGGCCTTCGCCCTCAGTGTGAGACGCATTTTATTTCTCAGTTTGGGGTAGGAATGGCTGCATATAGAATTGAGGTATATGGCG
>CAYFFH010000186.1:0-6350 GCA_964342175.1 uncultured Enterobacteriaceae bacterium
TCGACAAAAGTAGTCTCAATCCCCATACGGCGAAACGTCACATCAAACTGAGAATAGGTCCCGCCATAAAGAGTCTTTGCCGATACGAGATGATCGCCCGATTCAAGAAGTGTCAAAAGCGTAACCATCTGTGCCGACATGCCAGACCCAACCGCGACTCCCGCTCGAGCGGATTCGAGCGCCGCAACCCGTTCTTCTAGCACTGCGATAGTCGGATTGCTGAGACGCGAATAAACATTACCAAAGGTCTGTAAATTGAATAAACTAGCCGCGTGGTCAGCATCGTCGAAAACATAAGAAGTGGTCTGGTAGATTGGCGTTGCACGCGAACCAGTGGCGGCATCCGGAATTTGTCCGGCATGCAGAGCTAAAGTCTCAAATCCAAACTCCCTATCTGCCATCTTTGCTATCTACGGCAATAAATCTGGACTAATTGACGACTATCTTCGGTCGCTTGGCGGAAATAACTTTAGTATTCACGCCAACAAAATTAAGCCCGCCAAATAAGCGCGCATGTTCTATCTTCATGCAGCGATCCATAACCACGTCCAGTCCAGAATCACGCGCGAGTCGAGCCGCCGCATTATGCACAATGCCGAGTTGGGTCCACAAGACTTTGGCACCGATAGCGATGGCTTGCTTAGTCAGACCAGGGATCTCATTAGGGCTTCTAAAACAATCCACTACATCGACTGGCTCTGGAATATCGTCGAGAGTTGGGTAGCATTTTTCATTTAAAACTGCATCGTAGCTTGGGTTAACCGGAATAATCCGGTAGCCATGATCCTGCAGATATTTTGCTGCGAAGTTACTCGGGCGATACCAATTACGCGACAGGCCCACAACCGCGATAACCTGCGCGTCGGCTAATATTCGCCGCAACGTCGCAATCTCAGCGACGAATTCACGGTCTACGACGGACATAATCAGCGTTGATTTCATCTATAGTGCGGCAGCCCAAAATTGCCATATCTCGAATAATTTCCTCTTTGAGCAAAGCAAGCGCCCGATCCACACCCGCCTCGCCGGCGGCGCCAAGCCCAAATAAGTAGCCTCGTCCTATTGAAACGGCATTCGCGCCGAGCGCTAACGCTTTGAGGACGTCTGTGCCGCGACGAATCCCTCCATCGAGAATCACCTCGATTTTGTTCCCTACCGCCGCAACAATTTCTGGAAGCACGTCAATCGGCGCAGGCGTATGGTCTAGTTGACGCCCGCCGTGAGTCGATACCATGATCGCCGACGCACCAATCTCCACTGCCTTCAATGCATCATGGACGGTCATCACACCCTTCATAACAAAAGGGCCACCCCACTCCTGGACCATTTTCGCAGCATCCTCCCACGTCACGCTGCGATCGAACTGCCCTGAGATATATTGTACCAGCGTCGTAACCGCGTCGCCGCTACCACCGGACACCCGATGCGCTACGTTGGATAAGCTAAATGGAGGATTCGCTAGATAATTTAAAGACCAAAGCGGATGGAGCGCAAAATCAAACCACCCCGCTAAAGAAAACTTCGGCGGAATTGTCATGCCGGTTCGTAGATCACGCTCACGGTTACCAAATGCTGTTATATCGATCGTTAGGCACATGGCATGGTATTCGGCGGCTCTACAACGTTCGATGAATTCCGTCACTAACCCACGATCTTTGAATACATATATCTGGAACCACTTCAAGCCATCACACTCCGCAGCCACATCTTCGATGGAGTAAGTGCCCATGGTAGACAGGTTATAAACCGTATTTGCTCGAGCCGCCGCTTTCGAAACTGCTAATTCACCGTCGTGATGAAACAACCGAGACATTCCGGTCGGTGAGCAAAGAACCGGAAAGTCGATGGGCTCCCCCAGGATAGTTGTAGACGGATCGATCTCGCTGACATCCGTTAGATATCGTGGCAGTAATTCATAGTCGTCAAAACTGCCGCAACTGCGCTTGAGAGTAACCTCATCTTCCGACGCACCATCCATGTAATGGAACATCGGACTAGGCATCCTTAATCGCGCAGCGCGTCGCAAATCGTTGATATTATGGCAACGCTTCAGTTGCCAAGAAGCAAAAGCAGAGTCAATCTTTTGGAGCCAGGACCAAGACATGAGACCACCGAGTTAGGTGTTGTCTAGGGACGATAACAGATGGGTGGGAAACGTTCGAGCGACAATCATAGTGAATTTCAAACGGCTTTAGAAATTAGTCGTATCAAGATCAAGGACAGATCCAGAACCTCGCACGATTATTCGCGCCAATGTACTTGTTTGAGGCATCACCTGATTTGCATAAAAATGCGCAGTTGCGATCTTTGTCTCACAGAATACTGAATCGCCTTCGCCCGCAATTAGTTTGTCACAGCATAGTTGCGCGGCCTTCGCCATTAGCCAACCTCCGCAAGTTACTCCCCAAAGATGCAAGTAATGCACCGACGCTGCCGCTGGGAGGCGTAGATCCTCGGTTTGCACCTTAACCATCCACTCGAGCACGACGCGAATATCTACAACCGCTTGAGCAAGGTTTGCGCCAATTTCTTTCAGTCGAGGATCCTCGACTGAAAGAAAGCCGGCCACAGATTCTATCTCTTCGAGCAAGTCCAAGGCCGCGACGCCTCCGTCCCGCAACGTCTTTCGGCTCACCAAATCGGCTGCCTGAATTCCAGTTGTACCTTCGTAGATCGTTGTGATCCGAGCATCACGGAGGTACTGCGCAGCGCCAGTTTCTTCGATGAAACCCATCCCTCCATGCACCTGAATCCCCAGCGATGCCATCTGGATCCCTGTCTCAGTGCACCACCCTTTCACTATAGGGGTAAGGAAGTCGCCACGCCTTGAGGCGCACTGGACGACTTCGGGATCTAAACTCTTTTCTGCAGTATCGTAAATATCAGCGCATACGTAAGCAAGGGCCCGCATTGCTTCAGCGTGCGATTTCATCAGCAACAACATTCGCCGCACATCGGCATGCTCGATAATTGTTGCGCCCTTACCACCACTCGTACCTAATGGTTCACCCTGCACCCTCTCACGTGCGAAATTCAAAGCGAGTTGATAGGCGCGCTCAGTGAGCGCCAAACCTTCGAGCCCAACCGCATGGCGTGCGACATTCATCATAGTGAACATATAACTCAACCCAAGATTTTCTTCTCCGATTAAGTAGCCGATCGCGCCGCCGTCATCGCCATATGATATGACTGCAGTTGGGCTCGCATGAATACCAAGTTTGTGCTCAATTGAAACGCATCGGAGATCATTGCGCTCGCCGAGGCTGCCATCTTCGTTCACTAAATATTTGGGCACAACAAATAGCGATATACCTCGAGTACCTTCAGGCGCCCCCGGTGTTTTGGCCAAGACCAGATGAATAATGTTCTCAGTCAGGTCGTGTTCGCCGTAGGTGACGTAAACCTTTTGCCCAGTAATGCGGTAATGTCGACCCTCGGGCACTGCTTTCGTACGTACCCCACTTAGATCGGAACCAGCCTGTGGCTCGGTTAGATTCATTGTGCCAGACCATTGGCCTGCAACCATCTTCGGAAGATAGAGATCCTTAAGGTCTTTATCCGCATGGAGCCTAATCGCGTCCGTTGCACCTTGAGTCAACATTGGGCAAAGGGCGAACGCTAGGTTTGCTGAGTTCCACATTTCACTCACTGAAGCGGCAACCAATTTCGATAAACCCTGGCCACCAAACTCAGGCTCTCCGGAGACGCTCATCCAGCCCGCTTCGATAAATGTCGCGTACGCCGCCCTCCATCCATCCGAGGTGTGCACGACGTCTCCTTCAAGACGGCAACCTTCAACGTCGCCGCTTCGATTTAAAGGTGAGAGCACCTCAGTTGCTAGTTTTCCTGCCTCTGTTAGAACGGCGTCAACGAGTTCTGGCGTCACATCTACATAATCGCTGATTACGTCGGAGCACCCAGAACCGATGAGGTTCTCAATCACGAATTTCATATCGGCTATAGGTGCCTGGTACTCAGCCATTTACAGTCTCCCGCGGACAATTCGACGAATTAGCGCGTCGATAACTCGCACACAGACCATACAATATCAGTGATCGCAGTGAAATGAGCCAATTCGTGAACAACAGGGTGCCGAAATAGAAGTAGCCTTCCAGAGGTCGGGTCAGATATCCGGGTAACTGCGACGAAAAAGTCTAGGCCTGGTCCGCCGAGCCAATACCCCAACGCGGATCAAAAAAAGATCACTCCGTTAGGCGGTAGCCAAAAAGGGCAACGGACCAAGATCAATCGGACCTTGATTCATGATTTCGAATTGGCGGGTGGGCAGCCCGCGTCGCAAACGGGCGTAAGACGCCAAAGCCCAAAGGGGGAAATAACGACGATATCCATGATAGCGGAGGTAAAACACGCGCGGGAAGCCCGTGCCAGTATAGGCTTCTTCATCCCACTCTCCGGCGTCATTTTGGGTTCGCACGAGATACTCAATACCATGCGCTACCTGCACGCAATTGACCTCTCCGACTGCCATTAGACCTAGAATCGCCCACGCTGTCTGAGAAGCGGTGCTTTCGCCCTTCCCACGTAAAATCGGATCATCGTAGCTATTGCAACTTTCACCCCATCCGCCATCTGGATTTTGTATCTCTTTTAGCCACTCGACTGATTTACGAATATACGGTTTCGCGACATCCTCGCCTAGAATCCCAACAGCACTTAGTACACTCCAAGTACCGTAGATATAGTTGACGCCCCAACGCCCGTACCAAGCACCGAATTCTTCTTGGTCACTTTCAAGAAACTCCAATGCTTTGTGTAACGGTGGGAAATTTTGATCGTAACCCAACATTGCCAGGAGCTCGACACAACGAGCCGTTAGGTCTGCTGTGCCTGGGTCGACTAACGCTCCGTGATCAGCAAACGGAATATTGTTTAGATACTCGTGATCGTTTTCTATATCGAACGCGCCCCAGCTACCATCGGGATTTTGCATGCCAAGGACCCAATTGACAGCCTGATTGAGACGTTTAATTTTCAGCTCTTTATCATGCACGCCGGCGCGGATTAACGACATCAAAACCATGCCAGTATCATCAACGTCTGGATATTTGTCGTTCTCGAATTGAAATGCCCAGCCCCCTGGCGCGAGACCATTAGCCTGATCTGACCAGTCGCCTTGTACAAAGATTTGTTGGTCTAGCAACCAATCTATCGCTTGCTGCACCGCCGGGTGGTCAGGTTGGGCACCTGCCTCAGTCATCGCCGTTAGTGACAGGCAAGTATCCCAGATCGGTGAAACGCACGGTTGACAGTAGGTTTCTTCTTCGTCTTCTTTCTCTAACACAAGATCCTCTATCGCTTGCATCGTGCGGATAAAATCAGGATCATCTTCTGGCGCTCCAAGCGACCGTAGCGCCACCGCCGCATTCGCCATCGCCGGATATATAGCACCGACGCCGCCCTTACCCTTCGAATGGTCACGCATCCAATCCTCGGCTCGACGCATAGCCGGTTGCCGGATCCAGTTTGGCGTAAGTCGATCTAGGACTTTCAACAAGCGATCTAACAGCAAGAAGGCATTACGCAGCGGTTTACCTGGTTTGAAATGATCCACATGGCGCAATGTTTTCGGGTCGGCCAAAAATAATTCATCAACACCTTGTTCTGGAGTCAGAAGGATTACCGGTCGCTTAGCGAAAATTATCAGCAACGGAACGATCACACAACGTGACCAATAGGAAACTTTACCAAGATTAAAAAACCACCACTTTGGTAGGTACATAATTTCGACCGGCATAGCCGGAACGGTCCGCCATGGTATCTGCCCAAAAATAGCTAATGTGATGCGCGTAAATACATTTACCGCTTCCGCACCACCGTTCGCGCGGACCCAGTTTCTCGTGCGCACCATATGCGGTTCGCTCGGTAGGTCGCCTGCGAGTTTCAACGCAAAGTAGGCCTTTACCGTCGCGCTGATGTCCCCAGGGCCCCCTTCATAAAGTGACCAGCTTCCATTATCGTGCTGTCGACGACGCAGGTATTTTCCAATCCGAAGCTCTCTGTTCCGATCCACCGTCTTCATAAAGTACTGGAGAAAAATATATTCGGACGGAATCGTTACATCGGCCTCCAACTCGAACAACCAATGCCCGTCATTTGCTTGACGCTGAGCCAATGTATTGGCGGCGCGATTCATCGCAACCTGCACGGGATCACTTGCGGGTTCTAATTGATGGACAGCTTGTTCCACCAGTACTTCGGCAATTTCTTCCGACCCATCGTCAAGGACGAGCTCGGCAATCGTGTCGTCAGGTGTACTCATTCAGCTGCTCTCTTTTACCTACCGCCAACTAAAGCTCGGTCTAGGAAGCGAAGAGCCTACAGACCGCCGG
>CAYFFH010000187.1:0-6286 GCA_964342175.1 uncultured Enterobacteriaceae bacterium
TGGCTGCTCGAAGAGGGCAGTTGACGTAAACAATTTCTAACACCTTCTACCTGGGGAAGGTGAAATACCATGCTTCCGGTAATCGCACTTATTGGCCGACCAAATGTGGGTAAGTCGACATTGTTTAATCGACTCACCCGTAGTCGCAAAGCGCTGGTAGATGATCAGCCTGGTGTGACTCGAGATAGGATTTATGGTACGTGCGTTCAGGGTGACTTACGATGTTTGGTTGTAGATACCGGTGGACTAACGACTAACGGTACTGGGATTCAGATTGCGGTTCAAGAACAGGTTGAGAGAGTCATTCATGAAGCAGATGCTCTGCTATTCCTGACGGATGCGCGAGCTGGTGCAGTACCTGAAGAATTCGAGATAGCGGAACGGCTTCGACAATGTGGCCGAAAAGTTTTAGTCGTTGTAAACAAGGTCGAAGGTCTAGAACCAGATGTTGCTTCAGCGGAATTTAGTGAGCTTGGATTAGGTTTCCCACGAGCTATCTCAGCAAAAACGGGATTTGGCGTTACTGAATTCCTTATAGCGCTGAAGGCGGGACTTCCGAATGTTGAAAATAAGCCCGAGAGCTCTGATCGCCCAAGAGTCGCACTCATTGGGCGGCCCAACGTCGGGAAGTCTACATTAACGAATTCGTTGGTTTCGGAAAAACGGATGATAGTTGCTGACGAACCGGGAACAACGCGGGACAGTATTGAGGTAGCCCTAGATAGATTCGGACAATCACTGATGTTGATTGATACGGCAGGTGTCCGGCGTCGAGCTAGGGTTACAGAGACCCTTGAAAAATTCTCGGTCGTGAAGACGCTTCAGGCAATTGAAAGCGCTCATGTTGTTGTTCATGTTCTTGATGGTAGTCAGGGAGTGCTCGAACAGGATTTAACAATTGCTGGCTTGATCCAGGAGAGCGGTCGAAGCGTTGTGCTGGTTGTTAATAAATGGGATGGAATTGAACGTCGGGATAAGAATTTGGTCCGTCAGACCTTGGAAAGACGATTTTCATTCTTGCCAGAACATCACACGCTATATGTCTCTGCATTGTATGGCAGTGGGGTTACCGACGTGATTAAATCTGTAATGCTTGCTTTGCGCTCAAATTGGATTGTGATGCCAACTTCTCGGCTCAATGCGGTGTTAAAAGAGGCGATAGAGAGACACGCTCCTCCATTACGGCAAGGGCGAGTTGTAAAGATTAAGTATGCTCACCAAGGTGGCAAAAACCCACCAACTGTTGTGTTGCATGGGAATATGCTGAAAGAGTTGCCTGCTAACTATCTGCGATATATTGCTAGTGCTTTCGGTAAAGCATTTGGTCTTGTGGGTACACGGGTCCGGCTCGAACTTAGAACTTCAAAGAATCCGTATTCCGCTGGTAGGCGGACGACCTATAGACACAAATCAACTAGAGTTCGTGGCCAAACAAGATAGACGTTCGAATTTTGAGTTCGTTGTCGCTAATTAGTTCGAATCTTTAAGATTCCTTGTAGGGTCGAATAAGTGTGTATCAGCACCTGTTACAGTGCTGTTAACGGTTCCATGACGTAACTCTGTTATCAGTTGATCTCCGGTGGTGGCGTCAAGTGCTGAGGTTAATATCGAATCATCCGATGCTCGTTTTACAATCGCGTAGCCTCGCCCTAAGGTCCGCCTCGGATTGAGAATCTCGAGGGCACCTGTAGCAGTCCGTATCTGTTGCCGACCTATGCTTATAACGCTTGTACCCAAGATTTGCAGACGACGCAACGATGTTTGAAAGATAATTTGATTTGATGTGACTGTATTAACAGGCGAATTTACGTGCAGTCGCTGTATTGCCTGAGTCAATGTTAAGCGATGGCGGTATAGTGGATTGTGGACAGCTGATTGAAGTCTGGTCTGATGAGACCGAAGTTGGTGACGGTGATTGTTTAGGCGTACTTTTGGGTGTTGCAATCGACTTGATGAGGCATCTAACAGTTGCTCGCGGTCTTGTATAATTCTGAGTGTCGCATAACCTATTCGGTTGTTTAAATCTTCCAAGCGAGTGTTCAACGCGGTTGTATCCGGTGTTGCTGCTTCTGCAGCAGCACTTGGCGTTGCCGCTCTTACGTCGGCAGAAAAATCAGCGAGGGTAAAGTCTGTTTCGTGCCCAATACCAGTGACTACAGGTACGGGACAGGCGCGAATCGCCTGTACGATTGATTCCTCGTTAAACGCCCAAAGGTCTTCTAGACTGCCGCCACCTCGCGCTAGAATTACGACGTCACAACCATTGCTTTGCCCGATTCTCTCCAGTGCATCTACGATAGACGGTACCGCATTATCACCTTGTACAGTTACCGGTAGGATGAGAACTTTTGCTAGAGCAAACCTGCGTTTCAGCGTTGTTAGAATGTCGTGGATTGCAGCACCAGTAGGGGACGTGACTACGCCAATACATTTAGGCATAGTAGGCAATTTTCGTTTGATAGATTGGGCAAATAAACCTTGCCTTTCAAGTTCGGTTTTCAGTTGTTGGTACTGCCTTCGAAGTTCTCCCTCTCCCGCAGATTCCACATAATCAACAATAATTTGAAAGTCGCCTCGACCTAAATAAATAGAAGGTTTGCCCCGAATTAGCACGGCCGAACCTTCCGTTAGTGGTGTCGTGAGTCGAAGTCGTTGGGTGCGGAACAATGCGCATCTCACCTGTGAATTTTCGTCCTTCAACGTGAAATAGGCATGCCCCGATCTTGGGGTAGCAAGATTAGAAATTTCACCTTTTATCAAAACTTCTGGATAGGAGTCTTCAAGAAGGTCGCGGATAGACCGAGTAAATTCGGAAACACTAAATATATGGGAGATCAGCATTACAACATTGTGTATAGTTACCGCCCCAAACTCAACAGACAAAATAGCCGGTTACGTCGGCTTTCCCACAACGACCGACTGATTAAGATCAGTAAAACGGTTTTGCCTGTTTCTGCTCGTTCGCTTGATTTATCCCTGACTGGGCAGCCCACGACACTCGCGTCGCTAGTCGCTTTGCCTCGTTATCTTGGCCTTCATCCAGCTTCTTTTTCGCAAGCTTCAGGAGTTTATCTATTCCTATAGCACCTGGCCCAGTCGCTTTGTCGACGAGACGCCACACGGCGCCAAATTGAGCGGCAGATTTCAAATCTTGTTCTGCCTGGGTTATGGTTTCAGCAGTATTGTTGTCAGAATATATTGGCGAGGATGCTAAGCTAAATATAGTGATGAATGGGACCGTGAGAAAGTGGCTTAGTCGAATCATTAATTGTCCTATGAGGCACGTAACCACAGCTGCCTAAACTTGGGTAGGCTGTGATGCAGACCGTACAAGGTTTACCAGCGGAAAGTCAACTTCTATAATCCCAGGATGGGAGACCTGAGACTTGCACTAACATTTGACGATATCCTCCTTGTGCCTTCATTTTCAGATGTTCTACCCCGCGATGTCAGTTTAACCACGCAATTTAGCCGGAATATCACCCTCAATCTGCCGCTGGTCACTGCGGCAATGGATTCGGTTACCGAATCGAAAACTGCCATATGCATAGCACAACACGGCGGGATAGGAGTTGTACACCGGAACCTGAGTCCTGATGTTCAAGCTGCTCAGGTGTCTATCGTCAAAAAGTTTGAAAGTGGTGTGATTACAGACCCTATTTGTGTCAGTGAGACAGCAACGGTTCGAGAGGTTGTAGACCTTACTGATAAAATGAAAATATCGGGAGTGCCGGTTCTCAATGCCTCGGGACGGTTAACAGGAATAGTGACCAGTCGAGATCTTCGATTTGAGGAGCGTTTCGACCAACCGATTACTGCTGTAATGACATCGCAAGATGAGTTGGTTACAGCCCCAGAGGGTTCAAGTAAAAATGAAATCAAGCACCTGCTGCATAAACATCGAATAGAAAAAGTACTGTTGGTGGATGATGATTTTGAATTGAAAGGTCTGGTCACGGTTAAAGATCTGCAGAAGCAGACCGAATTCCCAGGTGCGTGTAAGGATGGGAAAGGTCGATTGCGCGTTGCTGCGGCTGTAGGCACAGGTACTGATGTCCAGGAGCGAGTGGATAAACTTGTAGCGGCGGATGTTGATGCAGTTGTTGTGGACACGGCCCATGGGCATTCGAGAGCTGTGCTTGATCGAATAGAGTTGATCAAAAGAGAATATCCTCAAGTCGATGTTGTCGGCGGCAATATAGCGACAGCAGATGCTGCGTTGGCGATGGTTGGGGTTGGTGCAGATGGTGTAAAAGTGGGTATCGGGCCTGGGTCCATATGTACCACGCGTATCGTTGCGGGTGTAGGGTTACCACAATTTACGGCAATCCTAGACGTGCTTGCTGGATTGGAAACGTCAGAAATACCTCTTATTGCTGATGGGGGAATTCGTTACTCCGGTGATATCGCCAAGGCGATCGCCGCTGGCGCTCACTGTGTGATGATAGGTAGCCTCTTCGCAGGCACTGATGAATCTCCAGGAGCTATCGAGATGTATCAAGGTCGTTCCTATAAGAGTTATCGTGGGATGGGGTCATTGGGTGCTATGGAGCAAGGATCAAAAGATCGCTACTTTCAAGAAGGAGAACCCGATGTTGCCAAACTTGTACCGGAAGGTATTGAAGGTCGCGTACCGTACAAAGGTCCGATGACATCGATAGTTCACCAATTGGTTGGTGGGCTTCGTGCCAGTATGGGGTATACAGGTTGCTCTCACCTTAACAAGATGCGAACCAGTTGTAGATTTGTTCAGATCACTCATTCAGGTATGCGAGAGAGTCACGTTCACGATGTCGCCGTGGTCAAAGAAGCACCAAATTACAGTAGCGATACCTGACAAATATGGGGTGGAGCACAACCGGCTAATGGTCTGATGACTCAAACTATTAACCCACATATTGAGCGAATACTGATACTGGATTTTGGTTCACAGTACACACAGTTGATTGCTCGGTGTATCCGTGAGCTAGAAGTCTACTGTGAAATCTTGCCTTACGATGCAGACTTCAGCAGGATAGATGATTTCAGTCCCGCTGGAGTTGTTTTGTCAGGTGGTCCGGCAACAGTTACAGAAGCCAACACACCACGTGTTAATCGTAAATTATTCGAAATGGGTTGTCCGATTTTAGGTATCTGTTACGGCATGCAGATCTTGGCTGCTCAACTCGGTGGTGAAGTTGAAACTTCAAAGCAACGAGAATATGGGTTTTCTGAGATTCGGTCGATTTCTCCGAGTCCATTGATTGAGGGACTTTACGATCGCCTAGATGACGACGGTGCAGGTCTTCTCCAAGTCTGGATGAGTCATGGTGATCGAGTAAGTATTCTACCAGATGGCTTTAAGGTTTTAGCGGTAAGTGAGAACGCGCCGATGGCAGCAATTGCGAATCTCGATCGCAACTATTTTGGGGTCCAGTTTCACCCTGAGGTAACCCATACGAGAAAAGGTCGAGCAATGTTGCAACGTTTTGTCAGGGATATCTGTGGCTGCTCCGGTAATTGGACGCCGGCGAATATCATCGATGACCTCTTGACCAGTATCAAGAAGAAAGTTGGTAATGACGGTGTGGTTTTGGGTTTGTCGGGCGGTGTTGATTCATCAGTTGTCGCTGCGTTACTTCATCGAGCAATTGGGGAGCAGTTGACCTGTATTTTTGTGGACAACGGTCTATTGCGTCAGGGTGAAGCTGAGCAGGTTCTCGGAACTTTTATGGACGATTTTGGTATTCGCATTGTGCAGGTAGATGCATCGGAACGGTTCCTGAGCGCCTTGTCTGGGATTACGGATCCAGAAATTAAGAGGAAGGTGATAGGTAGCATATTTGTAGATGTTTTCCAAGAAGAAGCAGGCAGAATTGAAAACATATGCTGGCTGGCACAGGGGACTATCTATCCTGATGTAATCGAGTCGGCGGGCCCGAACACAGCAAATACAAAGGTCATTAAATCACACCATAATGTTGGTGGTATACCGGATACGCTTGAGCTTCAACTATTAGAACCGTTGCGTGAACTGTTTAAAGATGAAGTACGCGCGGTGGGTGTAGAACTAGGATTGCCGAAATCTACTGTCTACCGTCATCCATTTCCAGGGCCAGGGTTGGGAGTGAGAATTCTTGGGGAAGTCAGAAAAGAATATGCTGAGATTCTTCGCCAGGCAGACGCTATATTTCTTGACGAACTTCGTAGTAGCAATCTTTATGACTCCACGAGTCAGGCATTTGCCGTGTTTCTACCAGTAAGGTCAGTTGGTGTCGTAGGTGATAATCGATCGTATGAGTTCGTG